>JAYFQB010000302.1:0-6068 GCA_034927385.1 Anaerolineaceae bacterium
GCTTGGATTACGCCTTAAACAACAGCGGTCTGAAGCGCAAAACGAGGTCATCACCTCCATCCAGAAGCTCCAGGCGGACGAAACCCTGAAAAACCTTGCTGAATGGGCTGCGCCTTTCGTGGATATGGCGGCAGGAGTCTATCTTTTTTCTCCGGCGCTATACGAGCTCGCCTTCAGCGGCATCAACGCCCGTGTCCGGGAGTTGCGTGAGCACGCGGCATATAGCCAGGACGAAGGCAACGTAACCGAACTACACAATATGCGCATAAGCGCCAAGCGCCTGCGCTACACCATGGAAGCTTTTGCTGACCTGTACGGAGCCAACCTAAAACCCCTGATTAATCAGACGCGAAAATTCCAGGACTTGCTCGGGGAGATTCACGACGCCGACGTTTGGATTGCGTTGATCCCACGCTTCATCCAGGAGGAAAACGAGCGGATTACCATCTATTTTGGCAACGATCGACCTTTAAAGAGGCTTCTGCCAGGGTTGGAGGCTTTTCGCGCGAACCGGGTGGAGAAACGCGGCGCGGATTACCGGCGTTTCCTCGAGGTATGGGCAAAAACGGAAGAAGATCACCTTTGGGAGGAATTGACCAGGTTGATTAATGCGCCGCTCAATCTCGAAGCAGCGCTGCGTTCGCTCCAGCAGGCTGAGAATCTGAATAATACGCCGGAAGAGAATCCTGAGCCCCCCTCCGCCGAAGATTAGCCCAATCGCTGGGTTAATCGTTTTCGGTTAGCTTGCCTTCCATGCGCCGCAGGAGCAGGAAGTTGATAATCGCCACAACAACCATCAGCACCAGCAGAACAATATAGCCAATTTTCCAGTTTTCCTGCCCCACCATCATTGTGAATTCCGACATGCCGCCAATGCCAGAAATGAGCGTGAGCGGCATAAAAATGCTGCTGATCAAGGTCAGTCGCCGCATAATGGCATTTGTGCGGTTCGAGGTAGCTGCCATGCCGTTGTTGACCAGGGAGAGGTGAATCTCCATCAGGCTTGTCACCTGGTCACGCGCGGTTTCTGAGATTTCATAATAACGCGAGAGATGATCGTAGACGTCACGGTAGAAGTAGAGGGATTTCTCCGCGATAAACGGGCTGTCCTGCCGGATCAGTTTACTGAGCACTTCGCGTTCATAAAAAACCGATTTCCGGATGGTCATCAAGTCGCGCCGCGAATCGAGCAGGCGCGAGAGGTCATAGTCCGGAGAATCTTTCAGGATCTCAGCCTCATCGCCATCCAACCTGGTTTCTATCCGGTCAATTGCCAGAAACTTTCGATCGACCACAGTGTCGATAAGCAGGTGAAGCAGAAAAGATGGTCCCGACCTAACTTTCTGAGTCTCGCGTTCAACCAGGCGCTCCATACCCTGCATAAAAGGTCGGTTATCGCCGTCGCGGTGGGCGACACTGATGACGAAATTTTGCCCAATTGCCAGGTTCAGCTCATGCGCCAGCACCCCATCCGGCGAGGTTTCGAAAATATTGAAGACCATGAAAGAATAATTTGGAAACAGGTCAAGCTTAGGCAGCTGTTCTTCGTTCAGGCAATCTTCAATGCTGAGGGGATGGATGTTGAACAGGCTGATCAGGGGTTCCAGATCATTTTTTGTAGGGTCGCAATAATCGAGCCAGAGATACCCCCCGTCCTGGGCGGCTTTAATCGCGTCCGTAATGGAAGGAACGTACGAAAGCTCCCCAACCGGGTTGATGAAAAAGAAGCGTGAAAAAGATTCACTTTTTGAGGGGTGTTCCTGTGTAAGTTCAGTCATGGATATCCTTTGTGTGTGGATGGTGTGGAAGAATTTTTACAAGGGGTGAAAACGGGTTCCAGTCCAACAGCCTGGCAAACTGGCGGGGGGAAATCTTTCGCTGTGCCTGAATGACGCGCCGCTTTGCGAACATGTCACCAAGCCCCTTAAGCGCGTCCCGTTTGCCGCGGAAGAGAGCCTTGCCGGCGGGCATAAAAACACCAGCCAGGAGGTAAAGCAGGTTGAAGAAAATATGGGCAGGCAGCATGAGGTAAAAGAGAAACCCCGGCATATTCTTGACGAAAACCCAGATCAGATTTCGATGCCCATAATAGGTTCCAAAATCGCTGCGGTAGCCTGTGCTGCCCGAGCCAACATGCCGCACTACCGCCTCGGGGAGATAAAGGAAAGGATGCCCAGCCAGTTGAAGCCGCATGTCGAGGTCGGCATCTTCCATGTATGCGAAGAACTGTTCATCAAACCCGCCCACTTGCTCGAAGGCACCGCGGGGATAGGCTGAGGCTGCCGCGCAGGCACTCATCACAAAGCGGGGGCTGACCGCGCTTTTAGTTGCAGGTTGGTTGTGGTTTTTCCGCCACACAAGCCCACTCGCGTGGCAGACGTTCCATTCCCCATCCAAAAGGGAGGGATCGCTATCAAGCAAGAGACGCGAAGCGAAGCAGTAATTGGGATGAGCCACCGCCGCCTGGTGGAGCGTCTCGAGCCATCCTTCCTCCGGGAAGGCGTCGTTGTTCAGCATCACGAGGTACTCCCCCGCTGCCGACCTTGCGGCGAGGTTGTTTCCGCCGGCGAAGCCCAGGTTGGTTTCAGAACGAAGGAGTTTAACTGGAACGTCCTCAATACTTGCCAAAACTTCCGGGTCTGGCGGTTGGCTGGAACCGTTATCGAGCAGGATTACCTCAAAATCCCGGAATGTCTGTGCCTTGAGCGATTGCAGGCAGCGCTGCAGATATTGTTCACTCTGCCAAAACAGAATCAGAATCGAAAAAAAAGGTTGGCTCATGTTCAGTTCCTTGCTTACGATATTATAGTTTAGGAAGGCAATATGCAGCGATTTGAAACAAGCCATAATATGCTTGTATAATTCAGCGCATATCATCTACAGGACAATGAAAATGGCGAAATCGACAGGAAAACAAAAGTCAGGAAATTCAGCAACAAAGAAAGCTGGCAGGGTTTCAAAAGGAAAGCCGTTGCTCCCGCTTTGGGCTTTGGCGCTGATCGTTGTTGTTGTTTTTGTAGGAGCATATCTGGTGATAGAAAGTCTTGAGAAAAAAGAACCTGTCGTGAACACGTTGCCTTCGGAAGTCAGTGTTGAAGATGCCGCGAAACTGAACCAGAGTGATTGGTTCTTTCTGGATGTGCGCGAGCCTTCCGAATGGGAAGAGGCGCATATTCCCTATGCCACACTCATTCCTTTAGGGGAGCTGACCGCCCGACTGTCGGAAGTCCCAAAGGATAAGAACATCATCGTCGTTTGCCGGTCTGGCAATCGCAGCGCGGTAGGTCGCGACTTGTTGTTAAGTTCTGGTTTTTCCAGCGTAACCAGCATGGCAGGCGGGATGAGTACCTGGCAGTCTAAAGGAAACCCGGTTGTCACTGGTCCGTAAATGAATCTTTAGCGGGGCAATCGAGGCACATCGGAAACGTTGCGAAGGTACGGTACCTCGCCTCGCAAAGGGCGGCTCTTCCCGTCGCAATCAACTCCGCGTGAAGCCGACCATCCCCTATTGACCGGTTCAGGTTCATTTGAAACACACACCCCGGTTCGGGCGGCGGGTATACCCCATCCGTTCCTATGGTAAGATTAGAAGCTGTCTGATGCACAAAAAGGTGACTCTATTGGCCAGTAATTCTAAACCTGTCTACGACTCTGCAAACAACCGGGTTTCCGCGATTTCCGAATTGAAGGAATTGGGAAAATACCGCTACCTGCTCGGACAATTAATCCGGCGGGATATCCTCACACGCTACAAACGCTCGGCGTTGGGCGTGGCATGGACGATGCTCAATCCACTGGGCACCATGCTGATTTTGACCTTTGTGTTTTCTAATTTCTTCAAATCAGCTCTGCCAAACTACCCTGTCTACATCCTGAGCGGTCTACTGGTCTGGAACTTTTTCTCACAGGGCACAAACGCCGCTATCAGTGGGCTGGTTTGGGGCGGCACGCTGCTAAAGCGCATCTACATCCCAAGCAGTGTCTTTGGCGTTTCGGCGATCGGAACGGCGCTGGTAAACCTCGTCCTTTCGTTAGTGCCGCTTGTGATCGTGATACTGGTGACTGGGGCACCATTTTTCGCTTCGATGGCATTCTTGCCTGTCTCAATTTTGCTGATCACCGCTTTTACGCTCGGATTTGGCTTGTTCATCTCGTCGCTGGCGGTCTTTTTCCCGGATGTAGCTGAGATGTACCAGGTTTTGCTGACCGCCTGGATGTACCTGACCCCCATCATCTACCCAGAGAGCCTGATCCCCGAGAAATGGCTGCCCCTTTATAAAATTAATCCCATGTATTGGATGGTAAAGATGTTCCGCTTGCCAATTTTTGAGGGGCGACTGCCAACCTGGCAGGAGTTTTTGCCTGCCTTAGCCTGGGCAATTGGCATGCTCGTGATCGGATGGGTCTACTTCACGTCAAAGACAGAGGAGTATGCCTACCGTGTTTGAAGGAAAAGAAGTGGACTCCCAACCCCCCGTTGCCCAGCCAATCATCCAGCTAACGGATGTTTCGGTCAGTTACCGATTGCCTTCCGAACGCATTGGCACGTTTAAAGAGTATGCCATCCGTAAGCTGCAGCGCAAGATAAAGATCAACAAGTTTTGGGCACTAACGGATATCAACCTGCACGTGAACAGAGGCGAGGTCTTCGGGCTAATTGGCAACAACGGGGCGGGCAAAAGCACCATGCTGAAAGTAATATCCAAAGTCCTCAAGCCAACCAAAGGCAGAGTGGTGGTCTATGGCAAGATAGCGCCGCTGCTTGAGCTCGGCGCGGGTTTTCACCCCGAACTTTCCGGCAGGGAAAATGTCTTCCTCAATGGCGCGCTGCTTGGTTACAGCCGGTCTGAGATGGAATCGGTCTTTGATGAGATTGTCGAATTCTCCGAGCTCGAACAGTTCATCAACGCGCCTGTCCGCACATATTCATCCGGCATGTTTGCCCGGTTGGGTTTTGCGGTGGCAACTGCCCATGTGCCCGAAATTCTGATTTTGGATGAAATTCTAAGCGTGGGAGATGAAGCCTTCCAGCGGAAATGTAACCTGCGCATGAAGAATTTCCAGCAGTCCGGCACGACCGTGCTGATGGTTTCGCACGCCTTGGACATGCTGGAAAAAATGTGTAATCGCGTTGCCTGGATCGACAAAGGCACAATCAGGAAAATGGGAGAACCCCATGAAGCCATTTCGGCATATCGGGAGGTCAATCTGTAATGGAATACGTTCCAACCGCAATTCCTGAGGTTGTTTTACTGAAGCCCAAGGTGTTTGGAGATGCCCGAGGTTTCTTCCTCGAGACTTTCCGCCAGTCTGAGTTTGACGCTTTTTGCGGGCACCAGGACTTCGTTCAGGATAACCACTCAGGTTCCCGTCAGGGCATCCTGCGCGGGCTCCACTATCAACTACGCCAAACACAAGGCAAGCTCGTGCGGGCAGCTGTGGGCGAGGTCTTCGATGTCGCGGTCGACATCCGCCAGGGGTCTCCAACCTTTGGAAAGTGGGTCGGCGCAGTCCTTTCAGCCGAAAACCGCCACCAGCTCTGGGTCCCGCCTGGTTTTGCCCACGGCTATTACGTTATGAGCGAGTGGGCTGAATTCTATTACAAAGCCACCGATTATTATGCCCCCGAATGGGAACGCGGCATCCTTTGGAATGACCCGGCAATCGGGATAGAATGGCTTTTGGTGGCGGGGAAACTACCCACCCTTTCGATCAAAGATAGCACGGCGCCTACCCTTGCTGAGGCAGAAGTATTCCCGGCTGGCTGGTCCGCGCATGGAAGGTTTAAGGAGTAATAATGAAAAACTTGCTGGTAACCGGAGGCGCGGGCTTCATCGGCTCCAACTTCATCCACTACCTGTTGCTGCAGGAACCGGACGTAAAGATCGTCAACCTCGACGCGCTTACCTACGCCGGCAGCCTGGAGAACCTCAAAGATCTCCCCCATCCTGAGCGCCACCTGTTTGTGCACGGAAACATCACCGATCGCGACCTGCTGAATAAGCTTTTTAGTGAGCATCAAATCGACACGGTCATCAACTTTGCGGCTGAATCGCATGTGGACCGCT
>JAYFQB010000135.1:0-2199 GCA_034927385.1 Anaerolineaceae bacterium
GCGTTCGTGCTCTATTTCTCAGGAGCGGTTGTTACCAGACGAAAATCAGATTAGGGGTCGTTGGCGGATATGAAAAGACGGTCAAGCCCTGTTTTTCTTGTCATCGGAATTGTTTTTTCGATCCTGGCTGGTTTTGTCATGATCAAAATGTTTCGGTTCAGGCTGTTAACCCCAGCAGCCAGTACCGTTTCTCAGGAGCAAGTCCTATCGTCTTTCAACCCGATCACCACGCCTTTCGGTGAGGTCACCGCCCAAAAAGGGGCTGACATGCCGCAGGTGGAAGGTGAGCAGTGGATGACCTTTGATGGGATCAAATTGCTGGAGGATCAGGTCGGCTTTACCTTTTCAATGCGCTGCCCGGTTGGAAAGACGGTCGATATCTTGCCAATCGATATTATCGCCTGGCATCAGGGCGTTTTCGAGAACGGCGAATTTGGCATCGGCAAGCCACTCGCCGTTGCCTGGGAACACCAGGGATATGAGGGCTTGTGGATTCATTCCGGTTGGGATTTCTTGCTGGAACGCTCACCCGCAACCGACCTGCAATATTTTTTGGAAACCAACGATCTAAACGAGGTCCAGCCGCTTAAAACACAGCAGGCAAAGATGAACGAGTGCCTGCTGGGCGGCAGTGTGGAAATTTATAGCGAGGGAATTGCGCGCCAGGGGAAGGTGACCGCGGTTGCACGAGTGCCTTCGGGGCAGGTTGAGGAGCTTTCCAAACACACCATGGACTTGGTGCCTTATCTCGGCGGTGCCTATCCAGAGAGCGGCTTCGCTGAATTGGACCCCGACTCGCTGTTGATCTATTTTTGCGGTCGGGCAGCGTTGGATGAGATCACCGATCCCAACGCCGATTACTGGACACAGGCTCGATTCATCCTCGCGATCACGCCAGGAGATTAACCTATCCTACAAAAATTTTCGTTATGACAGATTTTCGGCTTCGGGTTTCTTTTGCTGCTGCCCTTTGAGCTGCACCAGGAAAACCGCTGCCAGCATCACCGCGCAGCCCAACCACTCCCTTGGGCTGAGCCTCTCCCCCAAAAAAAGCATCCCGCCAAACAGCGCGAAAACCGCTTCCAGGCTCATGATCAGAGAAGCCAGCGCAGGATCGAGCTTGCTTTGACCAAACACTTGCAAGGTAAAACCAATCCCAACTGCCACGATTCCGGAATACAAAAGCGGTGCCACGGCGGATGGGTTGACAGTAAAAAATCCGCTTTCGGTTGCCAGGCTGACGATAGCCCCGAGGATTGAGGTGGTCAGAAACTCACCAAAAGCGAGCTCGAGGGCATCTATCCTGGCGGTAAAGCGATCCAGCGCGAGGATCTGCATCGCCCAAAACAGAGCGCCAATCAGAAGCATCACATCACCCATTTGGACAGTCATTTCCAGGTTCACCGACAAAAACCACACGCCCACCAATGCCAAAACCACTCCGATCCACGCCCAGAGGTTGACCTTCTTGCCGAGGAACAAGCCGAAAATTGGCACGAGCACGAGGTAGAGAGAAGTTAAAAAGCCTGCCTTTGCGGCGCTTGTGGTTGTAATTCCGATTTGCTGCGCGCTTGTTCCGGCAAATAAGAACAGCCCTGTGAACGCGCTGGGCAGCACAAGGTCATGGAAAAACGTCTTCCAGTCAGTACTTTTGCTATTTTTGGAAGTAGCTACGCGCTTTTTGGAAATCAGGGCTGGCACTAACACCAGGCAACCCAAGGCGAACCGCACCGCGATAAAGGCGAAAGGCTGCATGCCTTCCATGGCTTTGCGCTGCGCCACGAAACCCGTGCCCCAGATAATTGCGGCGAGAAGTAACATCGCTTCGCCGCGAAGGTTGCTTTTCAATGCGCCTGTTTTTTTCATTCGCAGGATTATATTACAGGATGCTATGTTTTCGGTTGGAAGATTTCATATTTCGTTGTTTTCTGCATTGTGGCTGATAAGCAGCCAGCCGGAAGGAAGGAAGAAAAAGCGATTATCTGATTACCAATAGCTATCGACCTTTTCGCGGCCGCTAATTATTGGACAGCTCCATTATGCCGTAACACCCATGCCAGATACTGTTTCAATTTTGCATAGAATCTAGAAAAGAGCAGTTAAGGAGAGCTCTTTGTTCATCCTGTTTTTTAGCAATTGTACCCATGGTTGTAAATTATCAACAGACCTAAACAATGGGATTGAAGCAGATATTGGTTT
>JAYFQB010000248.1:0-16143 GCA_034927385.1 Anaerolineaceae bacterium
TGCGCTCGCCAAGGGCATCAGTGAGCGCGAAAATATCGCCTTCCTGATCCTGAGCGGTCAACAGGCTAACATCAGCTTCTTCCACGACCTGCCGCTCACCAACATAAGTTATGAGCTTCGCGATCTCGTTTTGTGCACGCAGGGTGTTATTGCCGACATAATTAGCCAGAAGCCGCGCGGCGCCCGGCTTAAAACCACCACCGAGCTCCTTGGCTTTGCGCAGGATCCACGAGGGCATGTCTTCATCATCCGGCAAGGCGCAATCAATCATCAGCGCGAGGTCGTTATGCTTACGCATCCACTCCGTCAGCCAGGCAAAGGTTTTGCCGTGTTCCCAGAAGCGTTCGCCGCGTTTTTTTGCCTGATGATCTTCCACCACCAAGACAAGCGCGGTTGTTTCGGGCAGGTTTCCAAATAACCCCAGGCATGTTTCGGAGCGTTCCTTTGCCATTTTGGAAAGGAAAGCGCGCGCGTTTTCCACAATAATCAGGCGCCGGTCAGCCAGAAAAGGCATGGTCAGAGCGTCCGACTGGAGCGTTTCGAAGTTGAGCGAGTCGCCGTCATGGAGGGTGGTGTTGAGGTCAGCCATGGAAGGGTCGCCAAGCCCAGCCTGAAATTCGGCAATGACTTCCTTGATACGGGTGTTGTCATCCCCCCGCAGCAGGTATAAAGTGGGTTTCGCCTGGCTGTTCACACGAACCCTAAACGGAGGTGGTACGGATGGAGTGAATGAAGCTGTTGGCAGTCTTTTGGCTGGTGACCATCCGCACAGCAATGTTCTGAGTTTTTGGGTTGGTTGTGAGGTTTTTTTGGACCATTGGACCAAGCGGTTTTGAGAGGAGAAAGGCTGGTACCGCGGCAATCAGGGCAAGCAGATAGTGCCACCAGGCGTTTTTGCCCTTGCCTCCCAGGATTCCGAGCACACTGAACGCGACGGCAGAGCCCGCCAGGCTGGAAACAGCCAGGTTGGTACCGCAGTTTGGGTGCACCGCCAGGTTTGGCTCGCCACTTTCGAGGCGGCGTTTGGCTTCGAGGACTGCTTCGGTGACAATTTCGGTTGGCAGATCCGCCAGCAATACAAAGCCGACAGGATTGGAATGCCCAACCATGCGCACTCCTTTGTAGCGTTCCGCCAGAACGGTCATGGTTGCATGCTCAAGAGCATGGTTTTTACGTATGGAGCCAATTATCGGTATCATAAAGGTTTCTTTCTGTTTGGTGTTTAAATCCTACCACGTCCATGCCAGCGGTGGCGTCTTAATCCTCCGGCTGATTGGATGTTTTGCGCCCGGTGGGTTTTTCTTCTTCAATCAAAGCCGCCATAAGCGCCTCACGCAGGGAGCGGGCTTCGACCACCTCGATCCCTTCGGGCCAGGGTTCGCTTTTGCGCAAACGTTTAGGTACAACCGCACGTTTAAAGCCCAGCTTGGCGGCTTCGCGAAGGCGGATTTGCATCTGCCCAACCATGCGCAGCTCGCCCGAAAGACCAACCTCGCCAATCAGCACGGTATCCGCCCTGACGGGGATATCCCGATAGGAAGAGGAAATCGCAGCCGCCACTGCCAGGTCGGCAGCCGGCTCCTCAATTCGCAAGCCGCTGACCACGTTTGTGATCACATCCTGGCTGCTGAGGTTGACCCCCAATCTGCGGGTCAGGACCGCCGCAAGGATGAGCAGACGGTTGAAGTCTATGCCGTTGGCAGTACGGCGCGGGTTGCCAAAGTTGGTGGGGGTTGTGAGCCCCTGGATTTCCACCAGCAGCGGACGGGTGCCTTCCATGGTTACGGCTATCGCGGAACCCGGGGCGTTGATCATCCGCTCAGAGAGAAAAACCTCGCTGGGGTTGCGAACCTCAACCATGCCTTTTTCCTGCATTTCAAAAACACCGACTTCGCTTGTGGCACCAAACCGATTTTTTACCGACCGCAAGAGGCGATAGGATTGGAAGTGCTCCCCTTCAAGGTAGAGAACTGTATCCACGATATGTTCCAACACGCGCGGACCGGCGATTGTGCCTTCTTTGGTGACATGCCCGATCAGGAACACGGTCACACCACTGCTTTTCGCCAGCTCGCGCAGGCGTGCCGCACATTCGCGCACCTGCGAGATCGAACCCGCGGCTGATTCCATGTCTGGCAGGGTCATGGTCTGGATTGAGTCGACGATCACAAGGGTTGGCTTGGTGTCCTCGATGTGCTTGAAAACCTGGGCAAGATTGGTTTCGGTGACCAAAATCAGGCGGTCAGGCAGCCTGGGCTTTCCTTCTTTATCTTTTTCCGCCAGGCGGTCGGCACGCATCTTAATCTGACGTTCGGATTCTTCACCGGAAACATACAGAACGGTATGCTTGCCCGCCAACTGCATTGCCATTTGCAGCGTTAGCGTACTTTTGCCGATACCTGGATCTCCACCAATCAGAACGACCGAGCCAGGCACGATCCCCCCGCCCAAGACGCGTGCGAATTCTTCAATCGGCAGCGCCAGGCGGTCTTCGGGACGCCCTTCAATCTCCGAAAGCGTATGTACCCTTGAGGTACCCATCAGCCCGCGGACCGCGCGGGCTGATTTTTCACTTTCGGCTTCAACAATTTCTTCGACCATTGAATCCCAGCTATCACAGCCCGGGCAGCGACCGAAGGAGCGGGAGCTGACCTTCCCGCAGACCTGACACACAAAACGTGAGTAGGTTTTAGCCATTTTTCTGTTTTACGCTCCCATAATCTCAGGGGTTTCTTCTTTCTCTTCCTTGCGGCTTTCCCGTTTGAGCACAACGCGTTTTTCGGGTTCGCCTTCTTCGCTGATGAACTCTTCGAGGTCGATCAGAACCCGGTCGCCAGCGTCAAAGTCGCCAGCCAACAAGCCGTCCGAGAATCGCTCTTCAACCTGCTGCTGGATCACCCGTCTAACAGGGCGGGCGCCCATCTCGGGGTCGTAGCCAAGCTCCGCCAGGTAATCCAAGGCGGCATTGGACGGAACCAGAGTGATGTTTTGCTCAACCAAGCGGTCCTGGACCTTGTTAATCTCGAGTGAGACAATTTCGCGGATGTTCGCGCGGTTTAGCGCACGGAACACGATCACAGAGTCGAGCCGGTTTACAAATTCGGGTCGGAAGCTGCGTTTGAGTGCTTCCATCAACTTCTTGTGCATCTCGTCATATACCATCTGTTCCTCGCGGACTTCATCCAGCTCGAGGGCAAAGCCAAGGGCGGACTGGCGGCGGATCATTTCGGCACCGACGTTTGTGGTCATGATGATGATCGCGTTGCGGAAGTCCACCTTGCGACCCTTACCATCTGTTAGATGACCTTCTTCCATGATCTGGAGGAGCATGTTGAGGGCTTCTGGATGAGCCTTCTCGATCTCGTCGAAGACGACGATCGAATACGGCTTGCGGCGGATGGCTTCGGTCAATTGACCGGCTTCATCATAGCCGATATAACCAGGAGGCGCACCAACCAGACGGCTGACGCTGTGGCGCTCCATGAATTCGGACATGTCAATTTGAATCAGGGCGTCTTCGGAACCAAACATCTGGTTAGCCAGGGCTTTCGTAAGCTCAGTTTTACCGACACCGGTAGGTCCAAGGAACATGAACGACCCGATTGGTCGGTGTTCACTTTTGAGTCCTGCCCGGGCACGGCGGATAGCCTTTGAGACAGCCTGGATGGCTTCGGTTTGCCCGATAATCACCTTGCCAAGTTCTTCTTCGAGGTGAAGCAGCTTGGTTGATTCTTCCGTGGCGATCTGCATCAGGGGAATGCCAGTCCACATGGATATAACCTCGGCGATGTCTTCTTCCGAGACGGTCGGCGCGTTGGCGCGATCCCAGCCGGTCTGAAGTGCCTGGAGTTCTTCTTCCAGTGTTTGCTGTTTCTGAGTCAGAGCCTCAATGGTGTCGTTATCCAGGTTGGAATCCGGGTTGTTCAGCTGGAGGTTGACTTCGCGCAGATCCTTAACCAGATCTTTGCTGGTAATGGCAGCTTCGCTTTTATACATGCGCACGCGGGACGAGGCTTCATCGACCAGGTCGATAGCCTTGTCGGGCAGGAAACGGTCAGTAACATAGCGCGCGCTGAGCTTTGCGGCTGATTCCAGGGCTTCATCGCTGATTTTCAAGCGGTGGTGTTCTTCATATTTATGACGAATACCGCGCAGGATTGCGATGGTTTCCTGGATAGTGGGTTGTTCCACCATGATAGGCTGGAAGCGGCGTTCGAGGGCTGCATCGCTCTCGATATTTTTACGGTATTCGTTAATGGTGGTGGCGCCGATTACCTGGAGCTCACCGCGCGATAACGCCGGCTTAAGGATGTTGGCTGCGTCCACCGAGGAACCCGCCGAACCCGCGCCGACCAGCATGTGAAACTCGTCTATGAAGACGATCGCGCCGCTGGCTTTTAGCTCGTCAATCACGCGCTTCAGGCGTTCCTCAAACTGGCCCCGATACATCGTGCCAGCTACGAGAGAACCCACATCCAGTTGGAGCACGCGCTTTTTGAGCAGAAGCGCCGGCACATCGCCTTCGATGATCCGCTGCGCCAGACCTTCCACGATGGCGGTCTTGCCCACACCGGGTTCGCCGATCAGAGCAGGGTTGTTTTTGGTGCGTCGCGCCAAAATCTGGATGACGCGTTCAATCTCTTTCTGCCGACCAATGACAGGGTCGAGTTTTCCGGCTTCCGCAAGGGAAGTCAGGTCTGTGGCGAGCTGGTCCACGAGGGGCGAGTTGCTGTCGGAGTCTTTATCTTTGTTACGTAAGCGCCTCGTGTTGCCGATGCCTTCAGTCTCAGCTTTGCTGCGCCGTTCTTCACGTTTGTCAGAAATTTCCTTGCGCCGTTCCTCGGCATCTTTTTCATCGCGCAAAACGCGGTTGATATGGCGCCGCAGTTGTTCCGGGGTAATGCCAAACTGGACCAGGATATCCATACCCTTGAATTCGGCATCCCTGCTCAAGCCGAGCAGGATATGTTCAGTTCCAACCATGGGAGACTGATTCTTTTCAGCCTCTTCGATGGCGTATTCGAGTGTTTTTTTAATGTCTTCGCCAAGCCGCAATTCGCGATCAGCCGGCGTCTCATCCGCTTCTGAATGGATGGCGCCAAAGACCACGCTTTCTTCAATTCCGAGATCACGCAGCACGCGATTCGCCACGCAGCTTTCCTCGCTGATAATGCCAGCAAGCAGGTGGTCTGTGCCAATTGTCTCCGCGTTGGAGTTCATGGCAATCCTGCGGGCGTTGCTCAGAATCTTTTTGGCTTTTTGAGTTAATTGATACATGCTAGCCAAAGTAAACCTCTAAATCATTCATTGCCTTGTCAGGCAAATCCTGCCTTGGTGGTCCCGATGTTCGATTTTGGCAGGGGAAATCAGACGGGGGAACCCTCATGATGAAGGCTCGCAACATACCGGAGATACAACTTCCGGTAACTGGAGTATACCAAAATATCCAGCCTGTTTGCTGGATATGGAAGACTTAACCTAAAACATTAACAATCTTCTAATTCAGCAGTGGCGCCTGGCTTACGAGTTCGTTGAAGCTGCCCGAGTCGATTTGCTGCGCGTCACTGGCTCCCGCGGCAAGAAACATCAGCCTGGCGTTTGGGTCCCATTCGAGGGTGGGGTCTTTGAGAACAAACAGCTTGCCGCCGTCCGCGCCAAAGATGTATTGTTCACCGCCGAAGTCCGAAATCTGCCCGCCAAGGTCGCCAAAACTGGCAGGCCAGGTGGGTGGGTCAATCACATAATCGCCAGTGGCTGTGGTTAGGAGGAAGCGGCTGCCAAGCCCAACAGAGCAGGCAGCATTCCAGCCGATCACGTGTTCCGCTTCGGGGTCCATGGTGATGCCGATACTGTAGGCATGGGGGGCGTCATTGACCTTTGGTAAGTCAAATTCGTAGCGTGTGCCGCCTGCTGCTGGGTCGTAAGAGTACACTTCAATCCGATCGGGACCCTTAAGCTCGGGATCAAAGCTGCAACCGCCGACCATCCGTGTGAAGTACAACCTTCCGTTTTCAGCCCATGCAAGGAGAGTGTCCCCGAGGATTTGAGGGTCGGAAACTTTATCGATTTCCGCGATTTTTGCGTTCTCGATCAGGTCGTAAACAATAAACGAGTTCGAACAGTGTGCCTCAAAAGCCAGGTAGTGCCCATCCATAGAAAGGCGGGGTTGGTAGAGTAAACAGTCGGAACCATAACCAAACGGATGGTTGGAGTCTCCCATTCTCACCACAGACATATCCTCAGGGGTAAACACGAAAACCTCGCCTTCCTTGGAGTAAGCATAGAGGTTGGAAACTGTCGTTGTTACCTCAGGAGTTGGCTCAAGAGTCGGCTCTGGTGTGGGCTGGGGTTCCTCGGTTGGGGACTCAGCCGTTGGGGGAAGGGTTGGCTCAGAGGTGGCTTCGGCTGTGGGGGCTGTTGTTGGTGTGGTTTGGTTGATGGGAAAACAAGCACTGACTCCCAGGGCGAATATGACCGTTAATAGAAAGAGTTTCGTTTTCATTGTCATCTCCTTGACGATTTCTTCTCACATCAAAAAATCAATCTTTCTTATGCTCGGGTTTGCCTTCCAACTGTTCCTTGTACTTTTCCTCACCCCATCTGCCGGCAAACTCGCTCCAATACGTTAGGCTGATGAGGATTCCCAAAAATGGCAGTCCGACGGCACAGGCAATTAATGCCAGATTAAACCCGTTCATAAGCCCAGGTATGCCGCCAGTAAAATAGCCAAACCCGGAGAACAGAATGAGAATCGCTAAGGCGATAATCCCGTAAATCTTCAACATTTTCAGGTAATTGCGGGACTTGTTTTCCGTCGGGTTGGGTGGTTTTGTCTGCATGCTGAGCCTTTCCACGCCGCGTTAGCCCAGGAAACTCGGAATGGGGCGAACAAAATGGCAGGTGTAGCCCTGTGGGAGTTTCTGCAGGTAGTCCTGATGGTAATCTTCGGCAGCCCAAAAGGTTCCGAGCGGTTCAAGCGTGGTTACAACCGGGCGTTTCCAGGCGCCTTTTTGGTTCACCCTGTCGATCATTTGTCTCGCGGCTTGTTTTTGGGTCTCATCAGCGTAAAAGATGGCGGAGCGGTAGGAAGTTCCGATGTCATTGCCCTGCCGGTTGATGGTTGTGGGATCGTGCATGCGGAAGAAAAAATCCAACAAGTGGGGGATGTCGGTCAGCTTTGGGTCGAAAGCGATCCTGAGAGCTTCCGCGTGCCCGGGATGATGCTGGTAGGTTGGGTGGTCGTTCTCCCCGCCGGTGTAGCCGCATTCGGTATCCACCACCCCTGGCTGGCGGCGAAACAGTTCTTCCATACCCCAGAAGCAACCGCCCGCAAGGACTATTTGATTGGTTGGGTTTTCAGGTGTCATTTTTCTATTCCTGTTTTTCTTCTGATTATAGGACGCAGATTATCACTTAGCGCGGTAACTATTGACAAGGCTTCTACCAGCACAAGCATTGTCGCGCGGTGGTTCCACATATTGGCATCTTCTCGCGCGAACATGCTGAGCAAAAGGAGCTTTAAGGCTTATTCCTCGCTGGCTTTTTCTTCGAGGTAATCCCGAAGGACAACCGCGTGATTGATTTGCGGGTCCTTCGCGCCGTAGAGCAAGGTCACAGTCTGGCTCTGGCTTTGTTGGATGATCCGGCGGGCGTCAGCCTGCGCCTCTAGGTTGGCGTCCAGCTCATCGCGGTAGAGCGTTTTGAAGGCTGGAAAATTTTTAGCCATATGCCCAAACTGTTTACGCAGTGGTGTGCTGGGAGCCAGGGTTTTGAGCCACCCGGTTAGGTGAGCTTTTTCTTTGGTGATGCCCCTGGGCCAAAGCCGGTCCACGAGGAACCTCGCGCCGTCGGATTCCTGGTAAGGTTCGTAGATTCGTTTAATTTGGAGAGTCATGGTCACCTGTAACCTCAGTGCGATCGACAGTGAGCGTTACAAGTTGATTGTAACAAAACCACAACTGAAAAGATGCGATTCGGGAAATAGCCTCTACAATAACGAACCCTTCCTTTTCAGAGAAAAACGTGTATAATTGGCATAAGCCAATAACGAGATGAGCTATGCCGCGAAACCCCAGCCATAAAATTATCCGATCAGACCCTCCAGCGAGAAGATTCGAACCTTCAGAGCGGAAATCTGCCAGCAGGCAGAGCGTTGTCAATTTGCTGTTGGAAGAGTGGGAGGCGATGCGGTTGGTGGACTATGCCGGAATGGAACAAAGCCAAGCCGCGCTCTCCATGGGGGTCTCGCGGCAAAGCGTGCAGATGCTGGTTTCGTCCGCCCGCACAAAGCTGGCAAGGGCAGTTGTGGAGGGGCTACCACTGCAAATTATTGGCGAGCAGCAAAAGAATTTAAACACAGACCTTCGAAACGAAGAAAGGGAAAGAAAGATGAAAATTGCAGTCACTGCACAGCACACAGAGGTTTTTCCTCATTTTGGACGCACGCCGGAGTTTTACATTGTAACCACCGAAGACGGCAATATCACTGACGAAAAAATTATTCAAGCTCCCGCTGAAGGACACGGCGCGTTGGTTGGTTTTTTGGTCAGCCAGGGTATTGACACCCTTATTTGTGGGGGTATCGGCGGCGGAGCGGTCAACAGCCTGCGAGCGTCCGGGATTCAAATTTATGCCGGCGCGGCTGGTCCCGCCAAAGACCAGGTGCTCTCACTGCTAAGCGGTCAACTCCCCCATCAGGGAGACGCCAACTGCGACCACCACGACGGGCATGACCATCAACATGAACACGGTCATGGGCATGGGCATGGGCATGCTGACGGTGGCTGCGGGCATCACCACGAATAACGCGAATCGAGGTATTCCCCCGAAGTCAAATTGCAAATTAGGTTTTTCAACCGGTTTCAGCAGTAGAAACCGGTTTTTTGACTTTGTGTATAATCACTTAACCAGCGTTTACCTGTCTTCGCTTAGAAAGGAAAGAACCATGAAAACATGGAGCTTGAACTTTTGTGTTGTTCTATTAGCACTCTTGCTTTCCGCCTGTGTACCAAACCAGACTCCCACAACACAACCCGAACAAACCCTTCTCCTGACTGACGTCCCGGTCGCGACGCCGATTGACACCCCTCCCCCTGCAATTGCTCCTATTGCTCCAACTTCCTCTGAGCCATCCACCAGCGAAGAAGCTGGACCGGTTGTGGTCAAGCTTGGGGATCTGACCATGGAAATGTATGAACTTGTTTTGAAAGCTCCTAACGACAATGGCAGTTTCACCACCACCGCCGGGCTTTCCAGCAAAATTCTGGAAAACCGGCGACCATTACGGGACATACAAGTGCAAGCATTCTCGCCTGCCCCCCTTGACGGACGTCAACTGAAGTATACGCGCATCGAAAGTGACGGGCAGACTACCGTAACATTCATGCTTGATGATGAGGAAGTGCTTACAGTCGATTGCGGCTCGGTCAGCCCAATAAGCGATGTGCGCGGCATGTGGGTGGTCGGCGAGGACTGGTATGGTGAGGTGGCACATGTTGAAAATGAAGCTGAGGGCAACGTTGTTACCAGTAACGCTTTGGGAGAACTCTTTATGAATGGGGTTTCTCTTAATGATCAACTTGACTACGATGAAACATTTGGCTTCCAGCCCTTGGACGACAAGCCGTTTTACTTTTTCAGCAAAGATGGTGAAATCGGCATCAACTACGCCGGGAAAACTTACAAACTCGGCTTTGACAGTGTTAACCATTACGCTTGCTGCAGCGCGGGAGCTTATAACCCGAAAGCTTATCTGACCATGGTCACTTTCTTTGCCCAGAAAGATAATAGAGAATACTATGTCGAATTGGGACACTTTTCCACATCCGACACAACCGCTATAGATCTTTCTGGCGCGGGGCTGACAGTGGAAGCCTATTGGCTTGAGGATGACTCATGGCCCGATAACGACCACATTCAATCCAGACCCATCGGCTCGCTTCCCGGATGGGTTCAAAATCGCCATAAAGCCGAGCGCGTGGTTTCAGCCCAATCTCAACAAACAACGCTTTTCCAGGAGAAGGCGCTGACAGCCAGCACCAACATTGATACCATAACAGACGTGAGGGTGGAGGTCAGGCTTGATGACGAGGTTATCCTAAGCGTCCCTGCCGGAGATCTATCACATTCTGCCGGCATGGATGCGGTTATTGGAGTTTGGGTGCACGGGGAGAACTGGTATGTGGAGACGGTGCATGTTGTGTCTGCGACCGCGGAAAACACTATCCAAAACACCCCCTTTGGGGAAATTTTCAGGAACGGAGAATCGCTCAGCCAAATGTTCGGGTACGACGAAACCTTTGGTTTCCAGGTATTAGATGGTGAGCCCTTCTACTTCTTCAAAAAAGGTGGCGAGTTTGGATTGAACCATGCGGGGGAAGAGGTGATGCTCGGGTTCGATGAAATCGCCCACTACTATTGCTGTGGTTTTAGTGTCTATAACCCCATGCATTACGAGAATATGGTCACTTTCTTTGCCAGCCGTGAGGGAAAGCGCTATTACGTTGAAGCCGGAGTGTTTGAATAAAAAGGACCCAACCCCAAATGTGACGAATGAATTGCCCCAAACGCCTTGCATGAAACATCCCAAATGTCTTGCACGAAATACCCCAAATGTCTTGCATGAACTACCCCAAATGTCTTGCATGAAATACCCCAAATGTCTCTTTTTGTGTTAGTATTGTCTCTATGGAGACAAAATGGCAAAATATCTGCCCAGAGTAATTGACAGTATCCTTGATGAGTATCTTGAAGCTTTTGGAGCAATACTGATTAGAGGCCCTAAATGGTGTGGAAAAACCACTACTGCTAAACAAAGAGCCAGCTCAGTATTGCAAATGCAGGATCCAGACAACTTTCGAGCATATCTTGATATGGCAAACTTCATGCCATCCCGATTGCTGGAAGGAGATACTCCGCGGCTGATTGACGAGTGGCAAATGGCGCCTGTTTTATGGGATGCGGTTCGAAGCGCTGTAGATGAAAGACAAAAAGTGGGGCAATTCATCCTCACAGGTTCAACGGTTATTGGTCATGACCAGATTCTTCATACTGGAACAGGTCGTATTGTAAAAATCGATATGAAACCGATGAGTCTTTTCGAATCAAACGAATCTAACGGAACGGTTTCGCTTAATTCATTGTTTTTCAAGCAGGATTTCACAGGGTCGAAAAGTGACCTGACCGTTGAGCAGCTTGTTTTTTCAATCTGCCGCGGTGGTTGGCCCGCTTCAATTGGACTCAAAGAGAGAGCAGCTCTCTTAATCGCAAAATCGTACGTTGAAGCAATCTGCACTGACGACGCCCGCAGAATTGATGCCTCAATCAGCGACCCAGAACGCGTTCGCGCAATTCTCAGATCATACGCGCGGAATCTTTCGACTTTGGCAAGTAATCGAAGTATTTTAAAAGATATCAGCACTAACGATTTGACGATGAATGAATCGACGCTTTACCGGTACTTAACCGCTCTAAATTCGCTTTTTGTAATCCAGGATATTCCAGCATGGAATCCATCCATTCGGTCCTCCACATCAATACGCTCCACCAACAAAAAGGGATTTGTTGACCCATCCATTGCGGCAGCGGCACTGGCTCTTACACCCTCTCAGTTACTCGATGACCTGCAAACACTGGGGTTTTTCTTCGAAAGCCTTTGTATCCGTGATCTGCAAATCTACGCGTCAGAGCAAGGTGGCGAAATCTCCTACTACAGAGATCGTTATGGCTTGGAGTGCGATATTGTACTTCATCTTGATAATGGCAGCTATGCCTTGATTGAGGCAAAATTGGGAAGTTCGGAAATTGATGAAGCTTCTAAAAACCTTATAAAGTTAAAAGGTCTTATCGGCGAGAAAAAGCTTCGACAACCAGAATTCCTAATGGTATTAACTGCAGGGCAGTATGCCTATAAACGTACGGATGATGTCTTGGTAGTACCAATCGGCTGCCTGAAACCGTAAAACTCAGAAACACAGGCAGACAAACAAAACGGGGCGCCAATATAAAGGCGCCCCGTTTGGATTAGAGTGATTTACAGGCTTTCCAGCCGTTTTACCATCGCGTCGATCACATCGAAGCCGCCTTGCCAAAACTCGGCTTTGGTGACATCCAGGCCGGATTCTGCCAGCAGTGGGATGGGGGCGATGGAGCCGCCAGCCGATAAAATGCGCATATACTTGGGCTTGAAGCTTTCGCCTTCTTCCTGGTAGCGTTTGTATAGAGCAAAAACGAGCAACTGCCCGAAGGCGTAGGCATATACGTAAAACGGCGTGCCGTAAATGTGAGGGATCGAGACCCATTCATATTTGAATTCGTCCGAAACGTCCACAGAATCGCCAAACTCCTCTTTCAGGTTCGCCAGGTAAGCTTCGTTTAGCTCGTCCACGGAGGCGTTATTGGCGATCATCTCATGCGCCTGGCGCTCAAACAGAGCGAAATAGATCTGACGGATGATCGTTGCGAATGCGTCGTCCAGCTGGCCGAACAGAATATCTTGCTTGACTGCTTCGTCGGTCTCGCGCTCCAACATGAGGTCGGTGAGCGTCATTTCGCCAAAGGTCGAAGCTGTTTCAGCCAGAGGCAGGCAGGCGTGCTGCGTGAAGAGGGTGTGCTCCTCTGCCATCATGGAATGAATGGCATGACCGAGCTCGTGCGCCATGGTGGAGACGTCGTCTGATTTGCCTTGATAATTGAGCATCACCCAGGGGGTCAGGTCTGGACCCAAGGTTGAGCAGAACGCGCCGCCCATTTTACCTTTGCGGACCTCGCTATCCACATGACCTTCGTTGAAAACTCGCTTTGCGAGGCTGGTGAACCTGGGGTCAAACCGGTCGAAAGCCTCAAAGGTGAGATCGGCTGCTTGTTGGAAGGTGTATCGCTTGTCGGAGGCGGCTAAAGGCGCATAAACATCATAGCGGCGCAGCTTATCCATGCCAAGTTTGCGGGCTTTCAGGCGGAAGAAGCGGTGGAAAATGCCAATATTCTTGCGGGAGACCTCGAGCAGGGTGTCAATCACGTCGTCGGGGAGGTCGTTGATGGTGTTGCGCACGGAAATCGGGCTGGTGAATCCGCGCAGGGCTACATTTTCATTTTTCCAATCTCGAACGATATTCTGATAGATCTGCCCAAGAATTGGCGCGTCATTGCCATAGACGCGGTAGAGCTCCTGGTAAGCCTTGGCGCGCAGGTCAGGATCGGGGTTACGCACCAGCGCCATCAGCTCACCTCGGGTCATTTCCTGCATTTCGCCATCGACCTCGATACTGAATATGTAGCGATTGGTAATTGAATCGTAGAGCATGTCGTGGGCGGAGCTGCCGGTGACATTCTTGATATTGATGATCTTTTCTTCAGGCTCGCTAAGTGTGTAGGGTTTAAAGTTTCGCATCTGCTCAAGCCAATAGCGGAAATCTCCACTGACATCCAATAGACGGGCAGCGTTTTCGTCATCCAACCCTTTCCACCAGAGGCTAAAAAACATGGTGCGGTTTTCCATCTCAGCGGCGAATTGCTGAAAACGGGCGATGTTGATCTGCGCGGTTTGATCCTGTGTGTTGGAAGAGAAACTAAGCGAAGCAAACCCATACAGACGATAGGCGAGCTTGTTCATTTCTTCCTGTTCCTGCAACAACTGGAGGAATTTTTCGCTGATGATTTCGGGCTTTAATACTTCGCGCTGGATGGCGAATTTCTCAACACGGGCTTCGAGGTCCCGATAAGCCTGGTCAATTGCCGGGTCGGAAAAACTTTCAAACAATTCGGACAATTTCCAACCAGAGAGGGAGTAAGTAGGTTCTTTTTCGCTCATATTAGTTCCTTTTTTGATTTTTTGTTAGCCTTATGATAATCCATGAGAGCCAGCCTGAGCGAGAAATGCGTATACACCTCGGTCGCATCCCGCCGCACGGGCTGCGGGAGAGCCCGGTTTCGTTTGCAATCAGGCTCTTTGGGTTGTGATAATGATGCTGGCGCCCTGCCCTAACCCTTGGGATTCCGCACGGATCGAGGCGCCCTGGAGTTCGATCAGGGCTTTGCAGATTGCCAAGCCAAGCCCCATTTTGCCTTTCAATCCCGTGCGGGCTTTATCTGTCTGGTAAAAGCGGTCAAAAATCAGAGGGAGGTCCTCGGGGGCAATGCCGTCGCCGGTGTCAGTGATGCTCAGTTCAACCTGGCTGCCAATCTTGCTGGCGAGAGTTATCACCCCCCCGGGAGGAGTATGGCGCAGAGAATTTTCCATCAGGTTCTTCAACACCTGCAGCATGCGTCCTTCGTCCGCGTTGATCAGTAGCGGAGTTTCCTCCAGCTCCAACCGGAGATCCACGCGCTGCTGATTGGCGATGGGCAAGTATGCCTGGGCGACCTGTTCCAGCAGATGATTTGGTTCTACAGGGCTTAAGAGTATCTCGAGCCCGCCGCCCTCCGCCTGAGTCAGCACGGTGAGATCTCCCACCAAACGGCGCAGGTTTTCCAACTCGGTTTTGATGATGCCAAGCTGTTGGGCGTTCAGGCTGATATCGCCGTTTTCGTACATCTCAAGGTAGCCCGAGATAATCTGAAGAGGCGTGCTGAGGTCATGGGTGATGTCTGCTGTGAGCCTTTTCCGCTCGGAATCCGCCCGGGCAAGGTCCGTGCTCATCTGGTTGAAGCTCTCGCCAAGCCGCCCGATTTCGTCGCCCGAACGCACCTCCACTTGCTGCCCCAGGGCGCCGTGCGCCACTTTTTCGGAAGCTTCCGTTAGTTTGCGGATGGGTTTGATGATGCCGGAAGCCAAAACCGTACCCATCAAGACGGCAGCAAGAAAGCCTGCTCCTGCCGCAATGGCAATCGCCAGGTTTACCCGTTCCATGAATATCTCTTCGGAGCGGCTTAGTTCAAGGCTTTTCTCGTCGATCAGCACCCAGGCAATCACCTTCCCATCTATTTCAACCTGGCGCGCGCCTTCAAGCCAGGCTTCAGGCACAACCACACCCACTGGCAGGTTTTGTGTTGGGAGGAGGGTCACCCCCTCGCCGTTGACCAACCCGCTGATTCCGCGGATTTCTCCCGGGTCGGAACCCCACGGCTGTTTTATAAACGGGGATTCTTCGCCAGTCCGCAGGATGGATGCGAGATAGTAATACACGAACCCATCGAGGGATTGTTTGGCTGTGTAGTAATCCTCGACCATGACCGAAAGTTCTTCAACCTGCTGATCAATAACAAGGTTGCGGAGTGACTGGCTGGAGCGAAAACGCACCACCAAAAGCGCCGCCAAAACCGTTACCAGGGCAACAGCAGCATAGGTCAGAATAAGGCGGGTCTTGAGCGATTTTTTCAAGACTCACCTTCCATGAACCGATATCCAACCCCAAAGACGGTCTCAATGTAGGTTGGCTCCGCCAGGTCGTCTCCCAGCTTTTGGCGTAAGTTGCGGATGTGGATTTTGATGGTTGTTTCAGAACCGGCGTATCCATTGTCCATCAGGCGCAAACTCATTTCTTGCCGACGGACCACTTTGCCAGCGGATTCCATCAACTGCGTGAGAAGCGAGAATTCAAGCGGGGTCAGGTCGATCAGCTCACCGTCCTTGCGAACTTCATATCTGGAACGGTCAAGGCTCAGGTTTTGGGCTTGGATCAGCGTGGAGACCTCTTCGGCGACCGCGGCGCGGCGCATGACGGCACGAATGCGCATCAGGAGCTCGCGCAAGCGGAAAGGTTTGCAAATGTAGTCGTCGGCACCCAGCTCAAACCCGCGCACGACGTCAGCTTCCTGCTGTTTCGCGGTGATCATAATCACGGGGATGTTACTTTCAGCGCGGAGTTTGGAGATGAACTGGTAGCCGTCCATGTGCGGCATCATGATGTCCAGCAGGATTAGGTCAATCCCACCAGCGTGGAAGATTTCGCCTGCCTCAATGCCATCATAAGCCAAGCGGATTTCAAACCCCTGGTTTTCGAGGAAATCCTGCAGCATCAACTGCACGTTTCGGGTATCATCGACGACCAATATTTTTCTGCTCATGTTGAAATTATAGCTTTCTTTAATCTGTTCCAGACCCTCAGTCGTCGTCATCGTCGGAGGATTTTCCCGCCGTAGGGATATCCCTTGCCCAACTCCGGGCTGACTGCTCGGGGTAATAGACCTGTAGGGTGGCGGTGTCGT
>JAYFQB010000207.1:0-12892 GCA_034927385.1 Anaerolineaceae bacterium
AAGGGCGGTTGTGTCTGTATTAGTTCTTCGAGACGACCAGCTCAATTCCCAAGCCCCACTGCTGGTTAGGTCCGTAACCGACGCGTGCTCCGTCCGGAGCCGCAATCATCCAGTAGCTGTAATAGGTGCCCTCGGTCTGAGGAGCAGTCATGCCTTCGATCGTGATTTCGATGATATCGCCCGGCACCACTTCCCTTGTGATATCGCCGCGTTTGTTGCTGCCAAAGGCTTCGCCACCCACAAACACAACGTCATAATCCCTGGACCAGGTGCAGGTGCCGGTGTTTTTGACAGTCCAGGTCTTGGAGAACTTGGTTCCGGGTTTGACGATAGTGCCAGGAGGATAGTTGACATCACCCAGGAAATCAAACTGGAAGCATTTCTTGCCCGCTTCTGCTGTTGGCGCGGTTGTTGGCTGGGCTGTTGCTTCGTTAGGGTTGGGGGTTGTTGCCGCGGTTGGCACAACCACAACCTGGGTCGGGCAGACCGGGCAGGCTGGCTGCGGGGTCCAGGTGGGCTGGTTGCTCAGCTCTGTAACAAGAGCGACCAGAGTTTCGACTGAATTTTGGGTTGCTTTGGCTTGCTGGGTCGACGCCACTTGTTGGGCAATTTCAGCTTCCGAGGGTGTGGGGGGAAGCGAAGGGGCACATGCCGCCAACACGAGGCTCAGGCTTAAAAGCGCCAGAATTATCCATTTCGATTTTTTCATTTTTCTCACTTTAATCTCCGTCGATTATTTAACAGCCGAAAATAAAGCCGTTGAATCGGTATCTCATTTGCGATTCTATCATTAATCCAGGATTTGGTTTTAGCTCACAAGTACAAAAGAGAGCCGTTCATTGAACGGCTCTCCCGGATGAACTTACTTACTTATTGGAAAGGATCGCCAGACCAGGCAGTTCGATGCCTTCGAGCATTTCCAAAGACGCGCCGCCGCCGGTTGAGATGTGGGTGATTTTGTCACTCAACCCGGACTGGTTGATGGCAGAGACAGAATCGCCGCCGCCGATGATGCTGACCGCGCCGCTCTCAGCCACCTTGTGAGCAACCGCAAAGGTGCCCGCGGCGAAGCGTGGGAACTCGAACACACCCATCGGACCATTCCAGACGATTGTGCCCGCTTTGGCGATTTCTGCGCCGAAAGCTTCCACTGTCTTCGGACCGATATCCAGGACCCTCCAGCCAGCCGGCACGTCGCCCACGGGCAGGGTTTCCATCTTTGCTTCCGCGTCAAAAGCATCGCCGAGTACCATATCCACCGGTAAAACCAATTTTCCTTCGGATTTCTCTAACAGGGCTTTGGCGGTGTCGATCACTTCCGCTTCCACGAGGGAATCTGCCATTTCATAGCCAAGCGCCTTAAGGAAAGTGTTCGCCATGCCGCCGCCGATCAGGATTTTATCGGCTTTCTTGAGCAGGTTCTCGATCACACCGATTTTGTCCGAAACCTTTGCGCCGCCAAGAATAGCGACGAAGGGGCGTTTGGGGTCGGCAATCGCGTCGCCGAGGTATTTGATTTCTTTTTCCATAAGGAAACCAGCCGCCGAAGGCAGCAGCTCCGCCACCCCGTAGGTCGAGGCGTGCGCGCGATGCGCGGAACCAAAAGCGTCGTTCACATACAGGTCCGCCAGGGATGCCAGATCAGCCGACATCTGCGGGTCGTTCTTTTCTTCTTCCGCATAGAAACGGGTGTTTTCGAGCACCAGAACCTCGCCCGGTTTCAAAGCCGCGGCAGCCGCTTTGGCGATCTCGCCTCGGCAATCCTCAGCAAATTTCACCGGCGCGGAAATCAGGGCGGCAAGGTGTTCCGCCACAGGGCGCATGGAATAATCCGGGTTGGGTTGACCCTTAGGGCGTCCAAGGTGGGACATCAAAATTACAGCCGCTCCGTGCTCAAGCAGGTAATTAATGGTGGGCAGCGCCGAGGTGATACGCGTATCATCCTTGATCTTGCCTTCTTTGATCGGCACGTTGAAATCCACCCGCACCAAAACCTTTTTCCCTGCCACATCCAGATCAGTAACCATTTTCTTGTCAGACATTTTTTCTCCTTCTATGAAAAATGCGCCTCACTGTCTCGTTGAAACAATGCTGCGCATTCATTCGATCAAAAGCCCTTAGGTTTAGAGTTTCTCGGCAATCATCTTGCCCAGGTCAACAGCGCGGCAGCTATAGCCCCATTCGTTGTCGTACCAGGTTACAACCTTCACGAGGTTGCCATTCATGACCATGTTCTTCTCGAGGTCAACAATGGATGAACGATCGTCACCCTTGAAGTCGCTCGAAACCAATGGCTGATTGTAAGCGCCGGTGGTCACACCGAGGATGCCCTTGAGGGCGCCCTGTGAGGCTTCCGTGAAAGCGGCGTTCAGCTCTTCCTTGGTGGTTGGTTTTTCAACCAAGGCAACAAAGTCCACGATGGAGACCGTGGGGGTCGGAACGCGCAAAGCGTAGCCGTCAAATTTGCCCTTGAGCTCGGGGATAACCAGAGCCACAGCCTTCGCGGCGCCTGTGCTGGTGGGGATGATATTCAGACCAGCAGCGCGGGAGCGGCGCATTTCTTTCTTGTGACCCTGGTCAAGAATGACCTGGTCGTTGGTGTAGGAGTGGATAGTGGTCATCACGCCGCTGATAATGCCAAACCGATCGTTCACGATTTTGGCAGCAGGCGCGAGGCAGTTGGTGGTGCAGGAAGCAGTGGAGATGATGTGGTGAATCGCGTTATCGTATTTTTCCTCGTTCACACCCAAAACAACCGTCAGATCTTCGCCCTTGGCTGGCGCGGAGATGATAACCTTCTTGGCGCCGCCGCGTACGATATGGGCATCCGCGCCGATTTTTCCGGCAGCAGGATCGCTCTTAGCGTTGGTGAAAATGCCGGTGCACTCAAAAACGATATCCACACCGAGGTCTTTCCAGGGCAGATTGCCCGGGTCTTTTTCCGCAAAGACTTTGATTTCTTTGCCTTCAATTACCAGATTGCCGACCTCATTAACAACAACATCGCCTTTGAAGATGCCGTAGTTGGAATCGTACTTAAACAGATGTGCGTTGGTCTGCGGATCAAAGAGATCGTTAATCGCCACAATATCCAGTGTGTCCGAAGCATCTTCAAAGATGCGTTTTAGCACCTGCCGTCCGATACGGCCAAAACCATTAATCGCTACTTTAGTTTTCATTTATCCTCCAATTGAATAAACTTAGTTTAAATCAGACTGGCAAAACTACCAGAGTGTGTATTGTTTACGGCAAAATTATATCCGATTGTAAGCGGTCCAGTATTAACTTTTCGTTAAGTGCACAAGTGTTCAGGCAGCATGCGCCCAAAAAAGCCTACCACCAGAGACATTTCCTTCCCCCATTATCTCAAAGAACTTGCTCTAATTCAAAGGACCTGTACGTTCTTCAAACAGATTCATGATGGCGCGAGCCAGCTTGCGCGAGCTGTGGCGCCACGGATAGAGGTCGTCCACCAGGTCGGCTTCGTAGACGCGGTAGTTCTCGCGCATTTCATCATCGAGCAGAACCCACTGCGCCTTACCGCCCAGATCGCCCTGGTAATTTCGGTTGCAGATCGCCAGGTTGAAGAGGTGCTTGCAGATATGACGATCGATCTCGCGGGCATGGTCGGACGCGTTAAAGCCGTCCGTTTCGCCCCGCTCGGTGGCGATGTTGCATATATAGAACGTTTCCGCCCGGCTGGCGAGGATGGCATCTGAAAGCCCCTTCACCATCAGGTTGGGCAGCAAGCTGGTATAGAGGCTGCCCGGACCGATCAGGATTAAGTCCGCGTCCAGGATGGCGGATGTGGTCGGGGGGTATGCAGGTGAGTCGGCAGGATCCAGCCAGACCTTTAAAATCCTGCCTGGATACGCGGTCAGCTCGGCTTCTCCGTGCACTTCGACAACTTCTTGTGTGGTATCGTCCTGCACCTCTCCCACAAGCTCCACATTACTGAGGGTAGAGGGGAGCACCTGCCCATAAATGGCCAAAACCCTGCCGGATTCCGCCACTGCTTCTTCAAAACTTCCGGTGATCTCGCTCAGGGCGGTGATAAAAAGGTTACCGAGCGAATGACCCTCCAAACCAGCTCCGGCGGTGAAGCGGTATTGAAAGACCTGGGAAAGCAGCGCTTCGTCACTGCTGAGAGCCGCCAGGCAGTTGCGAATATCCCCGGGCGGCAAAACGCCCAGGTCGCGCCGCAGCTCCCCGGAGGATCCTCCATTATCCGCAACGGTGACAATTGCGGTGATGTTGTGCGTATACTCCTTAAGACCGCGCAGCAAGGCTGCCAACCCGTGCCCGCCTCCGATGACCACAACCTTGACTCCTTTTTCACGTTGACGGTAGTTTTTGAGTGTGTCCCAAACTGGTTTGCCGTTTTTCTCGAACGGACGCAGCAAGGAACGGTTTGCTCCCCAGATCCCGATCAGAATCATCGCCAATCCCAACCCGCCGAAAAGCAGGAACCGGATGGGGCGATCAAGAAAGCGCAGCGAAAGAACCGCCAAAAACGGAACGAGAGCGTCGTTCGTGGTTGTGCGGTAGTAATCCAGGATCAACACGGCTGCCCCAAGCCCCAAAAGCATGGAACCGATGATGGTCAGAACCAGCCAGCGTTTATAGCCCATGCCGGGCGAAAGCCACTTAAATTCCTGCTGGATGCGTTTGGTAAATTTTGTAAACCAGTTATCTTTTTTGGCAGGGTTGCTCATTATTTTGATAATAGCAGGGTTTTCCGCCAGCGTCAACGATTCAACAACCTCTTCCAGGTTTGTTGGAACGCCAGGGCATAAATGGATCGTTTCTTTTTTCCAGGCGGTGGATAGAACAGCTCAGGTGGCTGTATCAACTTGCATGCCTCGTATCTTTAGCGGACTTTCAAAGTCAATGGTAAAATCAACTATCTACATTAATTATATTGATTGCCGTATTTAAGGAGCGACCATGCCAGACCAAAAACCCCTTATCGTCATGCGCTCGGGTCCTATCCCCGGATCAAGTTTTTATCTTGAAAAACCTGAGGTCACCCTTGGGCGTGACCTCTCCAACGACATCCCGGTTCCAGACCAGGAAATCTCGCGCCGGCACGCTCGCTTTGTCACCCGTCCCGACGGTGTGTACATCGAGGACCTCGGTTCCACCAATGGCACCTTCATCAACGGAGTGCGCATTAGCTCACCCCAGCGGCTCAATAGCGGCGATCTGATCACCCTGGCAGAAA
Source organism: Anaerolineaceae bacterium (assembly GCA_034927385.1). Taxonomy (GTDB): domain Bacteria; phylum Chloroflexota; class Anaerolineae; order Anaerolineales; family Anaerolineaceae; genus Mesolinea. The sequence continues at coordinate 5,225 of JAYFQB010000207.1, forward strand.
CAACCGTAATGAGTTTCGAGTTCCCTGACCAGGCGAAAGCCCCAACATACAGCGCCTATCCCACGCCAGAGCCCATTCCCCAGCCATCCCCAGCCGCCTATCAGGCAGCCAACCAACCCACCCCAAAACCGATCCCCCAGCAGACCCTCGCGCCGGCTCCTACCCCAGAGATCAAACAGCGCGCGCCCTGGTATTCCAACTTTTTCATCCTGCTTTTGATCGCGATTATCATCATCATGCTGATCATCATTTTCATGCCGAGCAGTTGGTGGTGCTTCTTCTCAGCCAACCGTATTCCTGGTTGTCCGATCAATTAACCCACTGTGTTTTTCTATCGCCCGGGCAAAAATCCCGGGCTTTTTCATTAAAATCCGCATTTTTTGCGATAAACACCTCTTTCAGGGTTTCTTACTCCATTAAGCGTACTCCCGAAAAATGGCGCGTTTTTCCGCTTTCCTGCTATTCACAACATTATGAGGTATAATAAAAAGGTTATGCTAACCCTCTAATTTAGCGACAACGAGAGAAAATGAATGACTGAAAACCCTGAAATTCCCGTAGAATAACCCATCAAAGCCACCTCTGGCATGCTTCAGTCTGTTGGTATCGACACGCAAATGCGCACGGCTTACCTCGACTACGCCATGAGCGTAATCGTCGCCCGTGCCATCCCGGATGTGCGCGACGGCCTCAAACCGGTCCATCGGCGCATCCTCTATGCCATGCAAGACATGGGCATTCGCGCCAATACACCCTACAAAAAATCCGCCCGTATCGTCGGCGAGGTCCTCGGCAAGTACCACCCCCACGGCGACTCCGCGGTCTACGATTCTATGGCTCGCATGGCGCAGGATTTCTCCATGCGCTACCCCCTCGTGGACGGTCAGGGAAACTTTGGCTCGATCGACGGCGACTCCCCGGCAGCCATGCGCTACACAGAAGCCCGCCTGACAAAAATCGCTGATGAAATTTTGGCTGACCTGGACAAAGATACCGTAGACTTCCTCGACAACTTCGACTGCTCACTGAAAGAGCCCGAGGTCCTGCCTGCCCGCATCCCAAATTTGCTCATGAACGGTTCCAATGGCATCGCCGTTGGTATGGCAACCAACATCCCGCCGCACAACCTGCGCGAACTGGTTGCCGCCCTCAACCTGCTGATTGACCGCTTTGACGAGCTGGATGAAGTCAGCGTGGAGGACTTGATGCAGGTCATCCCCGGACCAGACTTCCCAACCGGCGGCATCATCGTCGGCAGCGAGGGCATCCGCCAGGCGTACAGCACTGGCCGCGGTCATCTGACCATGCGCGGCGCCGCCACGATCGAGGAAATCCGCGATGGTCGTTTCGTGATTATCATCCACGAGATTCCCTACCAGCTCAACAAAACCAGCCTGATTGAGCGGATTGCCGCCCTTCATCGCGAAGGACGCCTCGATTCCGTCTCGGACATGCGCGACGAATCCGACAGGAACGGCATGCGCATCGTGATCGAGCTAAAACGCGGCACGCAGCCTAAGCGCGTCCTCAACCAGATTTATAAATACACCCCGCTTCAGTCGACCTTCGGGGTGCAGTTGCTTGCCCTGGTTGATTCAGAGCCTCGCATGCTCACGCTCAAACGCGCCCTAACGCACTATCTTGAACACCGCCAGGTCGTCATCACCCGCCGCACGCTCTTCGAACTCGACAAAGCCAAAAAACGCGCGCATGTTTTGGACGGTCTGCTGATCGCTATCGCCAACCTCGACGCGGTGATCAAAACCATCCGTGAATCGAAGGATGCCGAAGTTGCCAAGACGAACCTGATTGCCCGCTTCAATCTCACCGATATCCAGGCACAAGCCATTCTGGACATGCAATTGCGCCGCCTTGCCGCGCTTGAGCGCCAGAAGATCGAAGATGAATACAAAGCCCTGCTGATCACCATCGCTGAGCTTGAGGATATCCTTGCCAATCCGCATAAAGTGCTCGATATGATCCGCACCGACCTCAACGAAGTTGCCGAAAAGTACGGCAACGATCGCCGCACGCACATCGTGCCTGACCTTGAAATGGACCTGTCGGACGAGTCTCTCGTGCAGGATGAGCCTGTGTTCGTCTCGATTACGAACCGCGGCTACATAAAGCGCGTTTCCGACCAGGCTTACCATTCTCAGGGCAGAGGCGGCCGCGGTGTTATTGGTCAAAGCATGCGCGGCGAAGATGCCGTCACCTTCTTTGTGCGAGCCAACACCCTCGGCACCATGCTATTCTTTACCAATAAGGGCAAGGTCTATTCCGAACGGGTGTTTGAGCTTCCGGAAGAAGCTCGTCAGGGGCGGGGCATCCCGCTTGTGAACATACTCAACCTCGAACCGGACGAAACCGTCACTGCCCTGCTGCCGGTTGAAGATTTCAAAGACGCCAAGTTCTGTGCCCTCGCAACGCGGCGCGGTCGAATCAAACGCGTGCCCATGTCGGACTTTGCCAGCGTGCGCCCTTCCGGTTTGATTGCCATCCGCCTGAACGATGATGACGAGCTTGGTTGGGTGCGCACTACCGGTGGGCAGGATGACCTGGTTTTGGTCACCCGCAAGGGGAAAGCCCTGCGCTTCCACGAAAGGGAAGTCCGCCCAACCGGACGCACCACCATGGGCGTGACCGGCATCAGCCTGCGCGGTGATGATTATGTGGCGGCTTTGGAAGTTGCCGAACCCGAAGGTTACCTGTTTGTGCTGACCGAAAAAGGTCAGGGAAAACGCACCCCGCTGGAAGAATATATGCCCAAAACACGCGGCACGCTCGGCGTTACCACCATCAACAAAGATGTGCGGGAAGCCATTGGCGATGTTGTCGAGGCACGCGTCGTGCTCGACGGCGAAGAAGTCACCATGATTTCGCGCGGCGGGATTGTGCTGCGCACCAAGGTGGACGAGATATCCGTACAAGGCCGCTCCACTCAGGGCGTAAAGGTAATGGTTTTGGGCGAGGGCGATAGCATTGCCGCGATTGCCCGTATCTCCCGCGAGGAAGTCGATCTTTCCGAAAAGAACCATGCCGCATCGGTTGCCGCCGGCGAAGCCGCGCCTCGCCGATCCAGGCGTAAAGCTGACGCGAAAGACGCGGAAGTGGAAATTGAAACAGAGTTGGATATCGTTGAAGAAGAAATGGACTATTCAGCCGATGAGGACGACGAAGGAAGCACCTCGGCTGACTGAAAACGAATGATCTGACCCGCGGCATCCTCAGCCATGAGTGCGCCGTCCGAATGAACCCCCACAAGGCGAAACGATCCAGTTTCGCCTTTATGATTCCTGATATCGCGAAGCTCTCCCCTGAACGCCAGGCGGCTGTTCCATGCCTCCATAAACGCGCCTCCGGGCAGCGACTTGCGTAGTTTCCGCATCGCGTCAAGTACCACAAGGAGGAAGGCTTCGCCTTCCAACGCAATGCCAGTTTCGCTTAAAATGTCACCGGCTGGATAATTCATCATTGCGGACGTCCCAAACGCGCCTGGGAGCAGGTTCACGCCAACCCCAACAACTACCGCGTTTTCCTTACCCGGCTGCAGATCGGTTTCCGCCAACACGCCGCAGATTTTCCTGCCGTGGAGAAGCACATCGTTGGGCCATTTGATTTTGGCTTCATGCCCGGTTTTCTCCCACACAGCCTCTGCCACTGCCAGCCCACCAAGCGCGGTAAAGCGCCCCAAAACACCCAACTCTTCCTCGTTTGGTTTGAATAAAACGGAAAACGTCAGCGAGCTGCCGGGTTGGCTTTCCCACACGCGGTTTTTTTGACCTCGCCCACGGGTTTGCCGTTCCGCCCACACCACCAATCCATCCCCGGCACCATGCCGGGCTGCCTCCAACACGATATCATTGGTGGAGGTGACCTCTTCGTACCGCCTGAGCTGGAATTTCATAGCATGAGCTGGCTTTGGGTTTTTATCGGCAGGGTAAAGCAGATCCTCGCCCCTAGGTGATATGTTTCATCCACCCAGATTCTTCCGCTATGCGCATTAACAATCGACTGGCACAAGTACAGACCCAGCCCAGTTCCTTTTATCGTCCGAACCACCCCATCCGAGCGGTAGAAGCGTTCGAACACATGCGGAATGTCAATTGGGTCAAAGCCTTTCCCCTGATCCGTGATGCAGACCTGGACCGCCTCGTCAATCTTTCTTCCCTCGATGGTGATCGTGCCGCCTTCGGAATATTTGATGGCGTTCGTCAGCAGATTGGAAACCAACTGGCTCAGACGAGTCTCATCCGCGAAAATAACTGGGAAATCTTCTGAAACATGCGCCACGATCTTGTGTGTTTGGCTTTGCGAAGCGAATTTCTTTACCAGATCGTTAATCAGCGCCGCCAGGTCCACTTCCGATTTTTTAAGCGTGATTCCGCCGGATTGCAGTTTCGTCGCGTCCAGAAGATCCTCGACCATCGCCGTCAGATGGTCGGCTTCCTCCTCGATCACCTGCAGGCTTTCGGACACCATTTCCTTATCCCAAACCACGTCCTCACGCCTTAGCGTGTTGGCGTAGCCCTTAATCAGGGCAATTGGGGTTTTTAGTTCGTGGCTCATAACCGATATGAAGTTGGTCTTAAGTTCCTCCGCCTCCCTGAAGCGGGTGATGTCGCGCACGGTAGCGATGATATTCAACAGCTCTCCGTCTTCCGAGAACAACGGCGCGTAGGTGATCTCCACAGGGATAGGATCCAACGGGCTGAATCGCAGCATATCCCCTTCCAGAAAGAAGTCCCTTACCTCTGTCCATTGCGTGTTTGTCTTTAGCGCTTCATCTATCGCTAATCCTTTAGGGTGTCCCGCCCAACGCACCACTTGATCGAACGGTTTGTCTACCAAATCTTCCGTCGGCGCGTTGATCAGCCGTTCAAAAGAATGGTTAATCAGCCGTACCGTCAAATCCGGGTTCAGGATGATGATTCCGTCGGCGACAGAGCTCAAAAGCGCCGTAATGCGCAGGTTTTGCAAACTTACCTGCGTGTAAAGCTGCGCGTTGCGCACGGCAATTGCCGCCTGGTTGGCAAAGCTGGTCAGGATGGAGTAATCGTTCGGGGAAAAGGTGGTGCGGTAATTGCGGAAGACGAAAATCTGCCCAATCCTGCTTCGCTGGACGGTCATGTCGATGCCGACACCCGTAATCATGCCCATGCTGATATCGCTCAACATACGGTTGATCTCTGGAATGCGTGCTTCGGCGCCTTCTTCGCTTCCGCTGAAGCTGACCAACCAGTTTTCAAGGTAAGTTAGCAGCGCATGCGGAATGCCTTGGTTGGTGGCAATATGCCAACCACCGGAATCTCCAACCAGAGCGATAAAACCGGCATGTCCGCCCAGCATTTCAATCGAAATGCGCAGGATGCGGCTCAGCAGGGTGTTGAGGTTCAGTTCTTCGGTGAGTGCTCGAGAGATTTCGAGCAGGTATTCCCTCTGGCGTACTCGGTGGTCAGGTAACATAGGCTAATTGTATCCCAGCTCAACTTTTCATTAATTCGGGGTGTAAGCCAAACCAGCCCAGCCTGGCTTCGCTTTAAATGACCGAATGGTTCAATTTATCCAGCAAAGACTTGTTGGTCATATCCATCTGCAGGGGTGTCACGGAGATGTAACCCTGTTTGATTGCCCAGTAGTCCGTGCCCTCATCCATCAAACCAGAAGGCGCATCGCCGCCGATCCAATAGTAGGGTTTACCCCTCGGGTCAAAGCGTTTATCCAAAGTGTCCTGGTAGAGCCGAACGCCCTGCCTGGTGAATCGCACGCCTTCGTAGTGCCCGTCTTCGCTATAGGGCAGGTTGATACTCCAAATCGATTGACCTGAATAGATCAAGCCGCCGGTCACCAAATTTCCGATCACCTGCACCGCGGCTTTCGCGGCGGTATCAAAATCGAGCTCTCCCTCATGGTATTCCGGCGCGTCCAGCGAGACCGCGATGCCAGGCTTGCCGTTGATGGAGGCTTCCATCGCCGCGGTTACAGTGCCAGAGTAGGTCACATCCAGCCCCACATTGGCGTTCGGATTTATTCCGGAAACCACCACGTCGATCGGCTTTTCAACCGCTCCCATGATCGCAAGCGCCACGCAGTCGGACGGCGCGCCGTCCGACGTGAGAGCCGTGCTTCCGTCAGCCAGTTTCACCTCGCGCACCCGCAGCGGACGGGACATGGTCTTTACGTGCCCGCAAGCTGACCAGTTGTGGTCCGGAGCCAGCACGCTCACTTCGTAGCCTGGAATTTCGCGCAAAGCCAGGGCAAATGCCAGCAAACCCGGCGCGTTTACACCATCGTCATTTGTCAGTAAAAAATGAGTCATCCCTAACCTCTTAATGTCGTTTTCGACGCTTCTTGCCGGAAGATGTTTCAGCCGCCGGCTTACGTTCTGGCGCGGTTGCCGACTTGACCGGCGCGGGTGTCGCGATGGCATTTTGCGCTTCCGCGGCTTTGGTGGGGCGGTAGCGGAACATGCGGCTGATCACCGTCTGGCGCACCTCCGAGAGCATCTCGGTGAAGAGCGTGCTTGCCTGGCTTTTGTAGCGAATCAGCGGATCGCGTTGGGCATATGATTCCATGCTGATCGAAACCCGCAGCGCTTCCATACGCGTCAGGTAATCAACCCAGGTTTCCGTAATGGTGCCGAGAAGAAGGTCGCGGTAGATGCGGTTTTGGGCTTTATCCCCCAACACGTCCTCAATATTGTCGTGTAATTCTTCCGGGATATCTTCAATAGCCAGGCTTGAGATTTCCGCGAAACGCTGTTCACCAAGCTTGACGCCCAGCGCGTCTTTCGTTGCTTTGGGCAGGTCTGCCAGTTTGAATTTGTTATCTCCCAAATGCTGCAATTCGAACTTACCAAAGATATCCGCCAGCACCTCTTCCGCGCCGCGTAAATGCGCCAGGATATCCTGCGTCACCTTTTCAGCCGGTTGTTTCAGCAATTTTTCAGCCATCGAGAAGATGTAGGTCAAGCGAAGTTGCGTCTGGAAGGTCTTCCGGTGCGAGCGGGCGTCAAACGCAATCCGTTTGCCCTCGGTTGTCAGCCGCACCAGCCCCGCGCGCGCGGTTTCATCGTGCACCGCGTTTTGCAGCAGCTCAGGGTTGGCTTCAAGGTCGCGCCGCACTTCCCCTTCAGCCCCAAAGAGTCTCTCCACCCGCTTTTCGAGCGAGTTAGTGACCTCAGTGTCAATCGTCTTGACCACTTCACCCCAGGGCAGCTGCGCCAGCTCAGCTGGCTTCATCGCCCAGTTGTCGCCGAAGCGCTTTTCGAGTGTCAGCAGAGTCCTCCGGACCGTTGTCAAGGTTACAGCGGTGCGCAAAGCATCCCTGAGCGGTGTTTTCATGCTCATGGGGTCTTCCATGAAGCTGCGCTGTTGGGCTGGCGCCATCCTCACAGGCGATTGAACGATCGCCCCAATCTCAGCCGCAAGGTCGTGCTGTTCAGCTGGGTCAAAGCTTTCCAGGTAGGCGTCCAGCACATCCGAACGTTCCGCGATCTGAGCTCTCATGCTCTGTTCGCTTCGTTCAAAGAGCAGCGCCGCGCTTTCGCGGATGTGTTCGTTTTCCACGAGCACGGCTTCTTTTGCCATCCCAACGAGTTTTTCCACCAGGTCTTCTTCGTCAGAAGGCGTGCCCAGATTTTCGAGCACCATTTTCAGGGAATAACTC
>JAYFQB010000348.1:0-3665 GCA_034927385.1 Anaerolineaceae bacterium
GACTGGTCACAGTATCGGCTGATGGGCTGACCCTGACGGTGACGCCTTATGCTGGTAATGAAGTAGCCAGTTTGATTGGCACATTCAATTTTGTCATCCCGGCTGGATCTGTAAAAGACCTGGCTGGCAACGCTCTGACGACGCTGGAAGCCACGCTGGTGGTGAACAATGTCGCGCCAGTTGCGTTGAATGACAGCTACACAGTGGCTGAAGACGGCGTTTTGAGCGTCGCGGCACGCGGCGTGTTGACGAACGACACCGACTTGGACCCGACTATTCTGACCGCGGGAAAGGTGAGCGACCCCGTTAACGGCACTCTGACCCTGAATGCGGACGGTTCCTTCACATACACCCCGAACGCCAACTTCAACGGCACGGACACATTTACCTACAAAGCCAACGACGGGCTGGCAGACAGCAATGTTGCCACGGTCACGATCACGGTAACGGCAGTGAATGACGCACCGGTTGCGGTGAATGATACGTACAGCACATCCTTTGAAACCACCTTAACCGTTGCGCTTCCCGGTGTGCTTGATAACGACACTGATGCTGATGGAGACACGCTAACCGCAGCATTGGTCACAGGCGTCAACAACGGCTCGTTGACCCTAAACGCGAATGGCTCCTTCACCTATACTCCAAATGCCAATTTCAATGGCGTGGATACCTTCACCTACAAAGCCAACGATGGCACCACAGACAGCAATGTTGCAACAGTGACCATCACCGTGACCGCCTGGGTGAATACCCCACCGGTAGCGGTGGCTGATACCTACGAGACCGACCAGGGCGTTGAGCTGGTTGTTGCCACTCCCGGCGTTTTATCCAACGACTATGACATCGACGATGACGTGCTGACGGCTACCCTCAAGACCAATGTGACCAAAGGAACTCTGGTTTTGCTGGAAGACGGCTCCTTCAGCTACAAGCCTGACGCCGGTTTCTGCGGTACTGACAGCTTCGTCTATACGCTGGTTAGTTATCCAAGGATCACCGACGCGGGTTGGACCGCGGACGCAACCGTGACAATTACGGTCTACTGCGACGCGATCATCAGCTCTGAGGACCTGGACGGACCGTTCTACGTTGGCAACCAGCAGGAATTCCACGTGCGGCTGCAAAATCCGGCTCCCGGACATACGTACGGCAGCCTGGCGGCATCTGTCTTCGTTGATGACATCACGACGGCTGATTTCACCAGCGTGGAGCTGAAACACCCCATTTATGGTACTTGGGTGCCTCTGACGCCAGTTGTGGATGGAGACGGTTTGCGACTGGACGTGGGTCCGATCGCTTCATTCCCGCTGACTTCCGGTTTTGACCAAACACTGACCTTCCGGATCACCTTCAACACCGCCGGCGACTATCCAGTTACTGGCACGCTCTACGACGGCGTAATTCTGCCAGCGAAAGCCATCGCCAGCTACAGCGATACGATGGTTGTTGCAGGGTTGGAAGCGCAAGACTTCGGCTATATGTACACAAGCGGTGTGATGGGCGTTACAGCCGGCTTTGGAAACGTCAATTTTGACCTGAGCCAGGCTGCCTCAATCAAGGTGGAGCTCTTTAGCGGCTCTGCTGGTGCCTATCAACTGATGCAAACCAACACTGCTATTGACCCTGACCTAATGGCAGCCTGGACGCAGTTCTCTACACCGTTTGACATCTTCGGAAGCTTCGATTATGCGGCTGATGGCTATTGGACTAATGTTCGCGAGACTGAATACGGTCAGACAGCAATCCCAACCCGTGTTTTGGCGACAGTGACACTGCCCGGCGGCATTACGCTGACCGCGGAAAACACTATTCTCACCGGAGATCGCGGCTACATCATCGACACGCTTATCGAGGAGATTGTATCTGCTCCGGAGTACGATTACGATCCGCCTTACATTCCGATAGGAGAATCCGAATTTGACCTCAGCAGTCTGACCTACACCGGCACGTATACTGCTCCGCAGGTTTTGGCTGGCGCGCCGATGAATGACATGGCTCGCTTGCTTGGGGCACTTTACCGCCAAGCTGGTTCGTCTATTACCTCCATTGTTTACAATGGCACCACCTACACCTGGGATACCACTGGCACTCTGGTTGGCAGTAACTGGGAAGACGCCTCGGGCAAGACCCTGGTTTCACAGGTGACTGCTGACTTCCAGGCGGCGGTTGCTGGCGGCACCTGGGATCCGAACGCTGGATTTGTTATGACCGTCCATGACGATTACGAACACAGTGCTACCGTGACCTTCAAATTGGTTATCCTGAATACGTTGGACGCTGAAATCGCTTCCGCCCCAGCTTATGCCTATACTCCGGCTTACACCTACGTTGGCAGCTACGCTTTTGTGGACGCGACCAATGTTTATACAGTCACTTATGACGACACAGCCTTTGCTCCCGGCGCGATGAACGACATGGCTCGCTACCTTGGCGCTCTGAACCGCCAGGCTGGCGCGACAGTGGCTTCGATTAGCTACAAGGGCACGACCTACACCTGGTATGTACCGGCGGGACAAACCGAACTCCAGGGAAGCAACTGGCGCGATGCCAGCGGTACGACCCTGGTGAGAGTGATCACAGCAGAAGCTCTCGCTGGTCTGATTGACCCGGCTGTGGGCATCACCCTGACGCTTTCAGACGTCTTCCATACCGAGACGGTCATCTTCCGCTTTGTCATCAACGACACAATCGCTCCAACGATTGCTGGCATGGTGGCTAACGGTGCCGGAACCTACGGCGACGTTGCGGCGGTGGGAACGACCTTTACCGTTGACCAGGGGTACACAGTTGCCTCTATCACCCTCACGATGAGCGAGCCTGTAACAGTTACGGCTGGAACAGAAGTAACTCTGGCTGGCGTTCCTTACGGACTGGTCACAGTATCGGCTGATGGGCTGACCCTGACGGTGACGCCTTATGCTGGTAATGAAGTAGCCAGTTTGATTGGCACATTCAATTTTGTCATCCCGGCTGGATCCGTGAAAGACCTGGCTGGCAACGCTCTGACGACGCTGGAAGCCACGCTGGTGGTGAACAATGTCGCGCCAGTTGCGGTGGATGATGCTTATACTGTGGCTGAAGACGGAGTTTTGACCGTCGAGGCACGCGGTGTGTTGACGAACGACACCGACTTTGACCCGACTATTCTGACCGCGGTAAAGGTGAGCGACCCTGCCAACGGCACTCTGACCCTGAATGCGGACGGTTCCTTCACTTACACACCCGCGGCGAATTACCATGGCACGGACACATTCACCTACAAAGCCAACGACGGCACGCTTGATAGCAAGACCGCCACCGTCACCATCACAGTAACTCCAGTCAATGATGCTCCAGTTGCACAGGATCAGTCTGTAACCACTGCTGAGGACACAGCCAAGGCTATCACCCTGGTTGCGACTGACGCGGACGGCGACACCCTGACCTATGCGATTGTGGCTCAACCTGCTCAAGGTTCTGTGACTCTGGTTGGGAACGTCGCGACCTACACTCCTGCCGCCAATTACAACGGTCCAGACAGCTTCACTTTCAAAGCCAACGACGGCACGCTTGATAGCAATACCGCCACCGTCACCATCACAGTAACTCCAGTCAATGATGCTCCAGTTGCACAGGATCAGTCTGTAACCACTGCTGAGGACACAGCCAAGGCTATCACCCTGGTT
>JAYFQB010000320.1:0-2339 GCA_034927385.1 Anaerolineaceae bacterium
GCGAACCATTTGCCGCGCGCATGCCGTACAGCCGCTTTCGGCAGTCCAAAATGAATATTCTCTCTGGACGCAGGATTCCCGCGCGGCAGTCCTCCCAACCTGCGCCGAACTGGGAATCGGTTTTGTTCCGTGGAGTCCGCTTGGTATGGGCTACCTAACAGGTAAGGTGACCACTTCAACGAGATTTGCCCCTGGCGACCTTCGGAATATGTTCCCAAGATTTACCCCGGAAGCGATCACCGCAAATCAATCTTTGGTGGACCTGTTGACGACCATTGGAAAGCAAAAGGATGCGACGCCTGCCCAGATCGCGCTTGCCTGGTTGTTGGCGCAGGCAGCTTGGATAGTTCCCATCCCCGGCACAACTAAACTGGAGCATCTCAAAGAAAACCTCGGCGCTGATAGCATCGTCCTTACCCCTGAGGAATTCGCTGAAATCGACAGCGCCGCGGCGAAGATTAAAGTCCACGGAGATCGCACATCCAAAGCTTTGTTGGATCAAAGCGATGAGATGAGTTAGCCGGTTTTCTATACAAATGGATCACGCAGACAGGAGATTTTAACCATGACCATAAGCCAGACCGCAAAGAACAACCATGAACAATTATTCCCCAAGAGTCAGGGAACATTACAGATTACCGACCCGGAGTTACTGGAAATTTTTGAAAATTTCACCTTCGATGAAGTTTTACGGGAACATAATGTGGATATTCGGACCAGGCTTATGGTCATTCTTGCGGCTTGTCTTGGCAGTCAGGCGCTGCTTGAGTTCCGAATGACGGTAAATGGCGCCCTCAACGTTGGCGTGACAGCCGTGGAAATCAAAGAAATCATTTACCAGGCGGTGCCTTACGTTGGCATGGCAAAAGTGGTTGACTTCCTTTTGGTATCAAATGAGATTTTTGAGAGCAGAGGAATCAAACTGCCGCTGGAAAGCCAGGCAACAACCTCCCAGGAAACACGCCTTGAAAAAGGACTGGAAGTGCAAAAAGCCATCTTTGGCGAAGTCATCGATCAAATGTATACCGATTCGCCCGCCAACCAAATCCACATACAAAAGTTTTTATCGGCAAATTGCTTTGGAGACTACATAACTCGTGGGGGCATTGATCTTCAAACCAGGGAGCTGCTTACGTTTTCAATGCTTTTATCCATGGGAGGATGTGAGCCCCAACTCAAAGGGCATATTCAGGGTAACCTGAATTTGGGAAATGATAAAGAAAAATTGATTAGCGTCGTAACTCAATTGATTCCATATGTGGGTTACCCCCGGGCTTTGAACGCACTTCGTTGTTTGAATGAAGTCATACCTGAAGCCTAAGCCAGCCGAAAGGGATAGCGACATGACTTATCTGAATGATTGGCAAAACTTTTACATACTGATCAGCACTGCTTCCGCGACTCTGATTGGTCTGATGTTCGTAGCGACCTCCCTTGCGGTGGGGTTACACAGACAGTATGCCGAAATGGACGCGGGCATATCCGCTTTTAACACCCCCACGATGTTTCACTTCTGTGCAGTGCTTGTGATCGGCGTGATGCTCACCGCGCCCTGGCAGCAGGTTCAATCTGTTCGTGTCCTTCTGGGTGTTGTGAGCTTGGTTGGCTTTGTCTATCTGACCTTCGTTTCGAAAAGGATGAAGAACGTCCCCGAGAGACCCACGCCGTTGCATGATTGGATTTGGTATCTGGTTTTACCCCTCTGTGCATATATTGGTTTGTTTATCACCGCTTTGGCGCTTTCCTTGAACCCGGCGATTGGTCTTTATTTTGTGGGATTGGCTTTGCTCTTGCTCCTCCTGATCAGTATCCGCAACGCGTGGGATCTGGTGACCTTTTTGGTCATTGAGCGGTCAAACCATAAAAACTGACCTGAGCTGCTGGCAGGCAGCCATTCGGGCAGCCTGCATGGGTAATCGTTTTGCCCGCAGGTTGCCCGAAGCAGGCAAATTCTAAGAAAGTAAAATTTTTCTGGTACTATGAAGATCTATTCCCGTTTAGTGTGGATTTTGTTGTTGTTGCTCGTGGTTGGATGCATGGGCAGAGTTGAAATTAGCGAAGCCGAAACGTCTGTTGTACCTCACGGCAGCAATGTAGAACTCGCGACCCCTGAGCCCGCCCCCACCCATTAGCCGACCTTTGCGCCTACAAGCTCACCTACGAGCACACCGACCCTTTCCCCCTGGTCTTCTGAGCCTAACCCGCTCCAGATCGAGCAGATGCGCCAACGGTCTTACCCCGGCAGCCAACTCACTTTTGAGCAAACCCTCGAACCAGGCGCGAATTACTATCGCTACATTGTTTCTTATCTCTCTGATGGCTATAGGATCTACGCTTTG
>JAYFQB010000153.1:0-2556 GCA_034927385.1 Anaerolineaceae bacterium
AAGCAGGGTAGTTTTACCGGAGCCGGACTTTCCGATAATCGCGTAGATCTTGCCCTCGTGGAAATCCACGCTGACGCCTTTGACCGCGTCGACTGATTGGTACTTGTTGCTGTACTGGTAACTGACGTTTTCAAGCCTGAAAATGGGTTCTTTTGTCATTGATGCCATAATGCTACTATTCCTTGGTGAATAAAATATCGAGAACCCTGGATCGCCCCATCAGTCCGATCGCTATGAAGATGCCCAAAGTGTAAAAAACTAAGAAGAAAACCAGGTTACGCCCAGCCGCCGCCAGCCAGTCGGGGTTTGCCATTAAAACCGCCACGACTGGCAGAAAACCAATCACGAGCAGGAAGAACTGTTCCAGGAAGAACGCCAGGTAGATCTGGATTTTCTTCGCCCCAAGGCTGCGCATCACGGCAAATTCCGGAAGGCGATTGCGCGTGAGCAGGTAAGAGAGAATGAAACCAATCAAGCCAGAAAGCAGGAGCATGATCGGAATGATGAGATTCAGAAAAGAGAGGTGCTGCTGGATCGAAACCAGACCATCCGCGAGTGCCTTATCTTCAATTACCACAGCCAACCGATTGCTGCGGATTATGCCGACCTGGCTGTAGCCGTTTTCTTCAAGATAGTCGCGTAGACCCTCGAGCTTCCGCGGATCTTTTGGAATGATTGTGGCAGAATCAACAGAATCGATAAGGTACTCGTTGGAAAGGCCCATAACGGTTTCCATGCCCCGGTTTGTGAAATCAGAAGTCCAGGCAACAGTCTGCAAATCCGTACCCATCTCTATTTCGGTCAACAAGCTCCAAGGGACATAGCAAACGGGAGAGCGGCTGCCCTGGAGATACACGCCGATGATCTTGAAGTCAAAGCCTTCCACCAGCACCCCGTACCGTCCATCGGTTTCATAGACACCCAGCCGGATAACATCCCCAAGTTGCAACCCTTGTTCTTTCATCAAGCGGTCTGGTAAAACAATGAGGTTTTCCGGCTGCGAAAAATCGCTGTCTGAGTAACCGTCGAGCCAAATCACCTGGGAGTCTCGGGATTTGATGGCTTCGCTGGTTCGAGTAACGCTATCCGTGAAGGCGATGATTGGCAGCCGTTTTACCTGCTGCTCCAGGCGGCTGATCCCAAGCTCTTGCTCGATGGCGGTTTGGCTGCGATCAACGACGGGTCTCTCAGGCAGGTCTGGCGTGCCCGGGTTGCCATCGGTATGCTCCACCAGCCCCATGTATTCATAGTGCATATACCTGGTTAGGAGGAACTCCTTTATGACTGGATTCTGCTCCTCAAGTTTCGCCCGGGTGAGGCGCATCTCCTCGCCAGTGACGCGGGATCGAAGCATCTCTCTTGGCTGCCTGCTCTGAAAGGTGTTGTCCAGCATGCGATAGATGTCAGTTTGGAGTTGGAGAGGGATTTGCCTGTGCTGACCTAAAATCGTAGTCAGATAAGCCGTAATCGGCACACGGTCGTAGATGGTGTCGGCTGCCTGCTCTTGTTCTGCGGTTGAGACGCCGACAATCAGGATAAACGCCGACAGAAGAGTCACCGCAAAGGGCACAATCACGCTATGCGAAAAGTTTCGTAGGATTGAGCGGGAAGCAAAGCGCAGGCTTAAGCCTGGAACCCTGGCAAAGGTCATGGCGCGACCGCTTTCCGTTTTGAGTCGGCCGATCACTTTTGGCTTCTGCCGTTTGGGTTTTTTTAGGGTGATAAATGACGCAATCAGACTGATTAAAAACACCAGCCCGACAACTATCGCCGAGGTTAGCCAACGCACCCAGCTGGCTGTGAGCAGCTCGGGCATGAACGCCAGCTGGAGCCCCAGGGCGCGTTCGCTATAGCGAAGGTCCTGCATGGCGCCGCCCTGCAGACTGGTCCAAACCGAATGAGTCATTTGGGAATCAACCAGGCTTGCGATATACGTACCCGCCAGACCTGCCAAAACGGCGATAATCATGGTGCCAATCATCAGGTAGGCAATGGTGCGGGGGCGGGCTGTGCCCAGTTTCATCATCACGTCCGCCGTCTCACGCTGCCGAATGATGACGAGATAAGCAAACAGGCTGATCACCGCCAAGCCAGCCGCGGCACTGGCGACTGTCATGTAGAGTGAACGTTCACGCAGCTTCAGAATGGGTATAACCGCGCTGCTGTAGCCCTGGTCTTCCACCTGGAGCTCGACAACTTCTGGGACCAATGGGCTAACATAGGTGAGGTATTCTTCAACCCGGGAGTTGTCGACCCTTACTCGCAGAATATCATAGCTGTCGGGGACTTTTTGCAGCCACGCAGGGAAAGGTATCAGCACAGTGTAGGTCAGGTCGGTTGTGGACTGAAAAATTCCCGCAATTCGGCAGTCTTCTTCGTGGGTAAATCCGATTTCCGATGAATATGTGTAGGATGGATTGCCTTCGGGGCTGTAATGATAGGCAAGGTGCCATTGGTCGCCAACCTGAAGCGCGAACAACCCCGCAAGCCGTTCACTGATATAGCATGTACCGGGTTGGTTTTCGAAGCTTCCGCTGTTTAGCCAGGTTTGTTTCA
>JAYFQB010000072.1:0-1803 GCA_034927385.1 Anaerolineaceae bacterium
CCTTTCTGTCTTCTTCAACTGTCAAAGAGATTGCCTCTTTAGGTGGGGATGTTAGCACAATGGTTCCGCCGATTGTCAACCAGGCTCTGGTCCAGTGTTATCAAAACCAGGCGCATGACCCCGAGCCGGAAACAAACCCCGCGGAATAGCCCCAGCGGAACGGCTGAGGTTATTTATTAGGTGAGGTAGGGCTGTGTAAAGACGGTGGCGGTAAATTCATTCGTCCAGCGCCATATTTTTCGTTGATCCCAGTTCCATTCCTGTTTGTTTTCCAACAAGAATTCCCCTGTATACCTTTCACTCATGGGCAAAGGTTTGCCCGAATAGTGATAAACTAAAAGGGAATCAACAAGCACCACGGAGAGAAAAATGGATATTCTACATCTTGTCGATCGCCTCGAAGAACTTTTCAACAACAGCAAACCCATTCCGCTTTCGCGCAATGTCGTGGTGGATGAAAATTCATTTATGGACATCATCGACCAGATGCGCATTTCCATTCCCGATGAAATTAAAAAAGCCCAACAAGTGATCGCCCAAAAGGACCGCATTCTTGCCCAGGCGCAGGAAGAAGCCAACCGCACCGTTGCACTGGCGCGCGAAAAAAGCGAAAAGATGGCGGAAAAATCCGAAGTCTACCAGGCAGCCCAGGCGAAGGTTGAGCAATTTACCGAGCAAGCACGCAAAGATGCCCTGCAAAACCACCAGGAAGCTGACCGATACGTCGTGGAGACTCTCGGCGGGCTCGAACGGGAGCTAAAGAACGTGCTGCAACAGGTTCAGAACGGGATCAAGAGCTTGCAGCCCGGATCTGACAGCAATAAGTAAGCAGACTTCGTTATTTTTCGGTTGGCGCGTCCTCTTTTTTGGTTGCGCCTTTCTTCTTGCCTGAACCTGCCGGCTTTGCGGCGCGTTTGAAGGTTAGCTCGCCCTCAAATGCCTGTGCCAGAACCTCATCCATGTGTTCCACGAAAACGATATTCATCTGGTCAAGCGCTTGCTGCGGCACGTCCACGAGGTCTTTCTCGTTACGCGCTGGCAGAAGGACGGTTTTTATCCCGGCTCGGTTTGCTGCAAGCACCTTTTCCCGCACGCCGCCGATCGGAAGCACCCTGCCGCGCAAGGTGATTTCGCCGGTCATTGCCACATCATGCCTGACAGGAATGCAGAGAACAGCAGAAGTGAGGGCGGTTGCCAGTGTGATGCCGGCGCTAGGTCCGTCTTTGGGGATTGATCCTTCCGGCACGTGGACGTGGATATCCACATCCTCAAAAAAGTCCTCGGGGATTTTAAAGGCTATCTCTTTTGATTTCAGGTAACTGAGGGCAGCTTGGGCAGATTCCTGCATGATTTCGCCGATCTGACCGGTGATTTGCAGGTTGCCTTTTCCACTGATCACCAGGACCTCAATCGGCATGATCTCACCGCCGTTTTCCGTCCAGGCAATCGCGGTAGCCATCCCAACTTCATCTTTCGCTTCGGCGGTCATGGGGAAGAATTCCACCGGACCAAGCAACTTCTGGACGAGTTCCGCGTCCACTTCGTGTTCGAAAGGTTCGCCTTCCGCCTTTTTTGTTGCCAGTTTTCGGAGGACGCTGGCGATCTGGCGCTCGAAATTCCGCACGCCTGCCTCGTAGGTGTATCCATTGGTAATCAGCCGTAAAGCCTCGTCTGAGATTGCAATTTGTTCCTCATCCAGCCCGTTTTCCAGCAGTTGCTCCGGAATCAGGAACTGACGGGCGATTGTGAGTTTTTCTTCTTCGATGTAGCCGGGGAACTCGATCAGTTCCATGCGGTCCAACA
>JAYFQB010000015.1:0-10529 GCA_034927385.1 Anaerolineaceae bacterium
GATATTATCGGTGCGTTCAAAAATGGAACGCACCCTAAGAAGCTGCGCAACCTGACCTACAGCTAACGTGTAACACATCAAAAAGGCACAAAAAACCTGGTTTTTCGTTGTCAGTTTGAACTGCGCAACCTGACCTACAACGCGATATTATCGGTGCGTTCAAAATCGGAACGCACCCTACGAAGCCACTACAACTGCTAACGGATAACTCAACAAAGAAACACCAAAAAAACAGGTCCACACGGGACCTGTTTTTTGCTTTTGAAATAGACCTTACTGTTTGACGACTTTGTTTAAGACAGTTTCTTTGTCCAACTTCTTGAGGCAGAAGAACCAGTCCTGGCAGTTCATATCGGATTTGTCGCTCATCATGCGTTCCTTGGCAACGCCGCAGGAGCCGGCGGTGGGGACGATCACGTCATTGCCTGGGCGCCAGTCGGCGGGGGTGGCAATGCCAAAGGCGTCGGCGGTTTGCAAGGCAACGATCAGGCGGTAGAGCTCGTCAAAGTTGCGACCGGTGGAAAGGGGGTAATAAATCATGGCGCGGACAATGCCCTTGGGGTCAATCACGAAGACTGCGCGGACAGCTTTTGTGGTGGCATCGTTGGGATGGATCATGCCATATTTGTGGGCGACGTCCATTTTGATGTCTTCAATCAGGGGGAAGGTTACTTCCACGTCTTTGTGACCGTTGAATTCGATTTTTTCCTTGATGGTGCGGAGCCAGGCGATGTGGCTATAGAGACCATCGACCGAAAGTCCAACCAGTTTGGTGTTGACTTTGAGGAATTGTTCCTGCATGGAGGCGAAGGTGACGAATTCTGAGGTGCAAACGGGGGTGAAATCAGCGGGATGGCTGAAGAGGATCACCCAACTGCCGGCATAGTCCTCAGGGAAATTGATGTTGCCCTGGGTTGTAACAGCGCTAAATTGCGGGGCTGGGTCGCCGATGCGGGGCATTGAGAAAGTGTCGTTCTGTTCCATTAGTGTAAATCTCCTTGTTTCTTTTGATTGATCTTGAGTTGACATTCGGGGCAAATCCCGTAATATACGACACGTGAACCATGGATAATAAAGCCTGATTTTTCCACGACGGAATACATAGCATCCGCTTTATCGTTCTGATAGTCCACGATTTTGAAGCATTCGGTGCAGGCGAGATTGATGTGGGCTTCTGGGTCGCCGTCAAAATGGACCTGGTTATCGCCAAGCTCACCCAGCGCGGTGATTAATCCAGCTCCAACGAGAAGGTCCAGCGTGTTGTAGACCGTCGCCAAAGAAAGGGTTGGGTGGTTTGGTTTCAGGCTGTCGAAAATCTGCCGGGCTGTGGGGGGGGTGTGGGTGTTGATCAGAAAATCAAACACGTCCCGGCGTTGGGAGGTATTCCTGAGCCCGTTTTTTTCAAGGAGCTCCTGGAATTTTTCCAATTGAGTTTCGACCGTATTATTCATAGCTTATTTATAATCATTCTAAATAAAAAAGTCAAGGCTCAGTTTGTACGAAAACGGGATTTGGTATGATTCCATAAGAAAAAGGACCGGTACAGGTTTGTGCCGGTCCTTTTTAAGGGTACTAATCTGACAAAAGGTGCGTTGGTTAGCAGATCTTCCAGCGCAGTGGGTTGCCCTGCAGAACGTTCATGACTTCGCTGGCGATATCGCCGGCAACGCGAAGCTGAGCTTCTTCGGTCTGACCACCAACATGAGGAACAGCAATCACTTTCGGATGCGTTGGAACTGCCCAGTCCACAGGGGGTTCCTTCTCGTAGACGTCGAGGGCGGCTCCGGCAACTTTGCCACTTTCGAAAGCTCGAAGCAGGGCGGCTTCTTCAATGATTCCGCCGCGGGCTACGTTCACGAGCATCACGCCATCTTTCATTTTGGCGAAAGCTTCGTCGTTGATCATGTGCTTGGTTGTTGGGATCAGCGGAACATGGAAGGTGATGATGTCGGACTGGGCGTAGATGTCATCCAATTGGACAGGTTGGGCGCCGGCGGCGAGGATAACCTCGGGTTTGATGAGGGGGTCATAGGCGACCACTTTCATCCCGAGAGCCTGGGCGTATCTGCCAATGGTGCTGCCGATGTTGCCGTAACCAACCACGCCGAGGGTTTTGCCGTTTAGTTCGTAACCCTTGTAGTCCTTTTTGGTCCATTTCTCCTGTTTCATTGCGGCGTCGGTCTGAGGAATGCTGCGGACAAGCGCCAGCATCATGCCAAAGCCGAGCTCAGCAACCGCGATGGTTGTGGCAACGGGGGCGTTCACAACCGTGACACCATGCGCTTTGGCGGCTTCGAGGTCGATATTATCCACGCCGACACCCGCGCGACCGACCGCTTTGAGGTTTTTGGCAGCTTCAAATACTTCCTTGGTTACCTTGGTTCGTCCACGAACGATCAGACCGTCATATTCCCCAATGATTTCCAGTAATTCAGCAGCTTCGATACCTTTCTTGTTTACTGCTTCACCAGCGGCATTGATAATGTCCAAGCCTTCTTTTTCCAAACCGTCTGTAATCAAAACTTTGAAACCCATTTTCTCTCCTTTTTATGTGTTTGTTGTTCTCAGGACGCGAACGTCCCCTTTCCTTAGAGTATACCCAATCGAATCAAGATATTCCAGAGAAGCAGCCGCGTATTTGCGACTAGTTTTAAACTGGTCTCTGAATTGTGCCAGTGTGACGTTTCCATTAGCCCCAATTGCTTCGGACACCCACTTTTTCATTGTTTCGATGCTGGTCGGCGTGAAGAGGACGGCTTCCGAAACACGGACGAGGCGGTCTGTGCCGATTAAGCCTTCCAATAGGTCCAGACCAATCTCAGCTTCTGCCTCGGCTACATCCGGCGGAGAGAAAGGCGAAACCGCGAATTTTTCGAGGAAGGCGGCAGCCAGTTTTTCCTGCCGGGGGGTAAACTGAATTGTGTGGGCGGCTGACCAAACCAAAGATCCGCGTTCTTTTAGCACGCCTTGCTGGTTTAGCTCAGCCAGGAGGAGGTCGAACTGTTCCTGGTTCAGCTTTAAGGCGGATTTTAGCCGCTCACGGCTGATCCCTGCCTTTAGAGGGGTGTTGTGGTGGAAATCACTCAGAATTTCCGAAACACGGTTCGCGAGTGAGCTCCAGTTTTGGCTGGAGATCAGGAAGGTTTTGGCTGGGTTGGCTTGCCTGCTGAGGTAGATGACTTCGCCGGACTTTTCAAGCTCGATCAACTGATTTTGGAGCTCATCCGCGGGGAGGGAGCTTTGTGCTGTTAGCGCGGCGAAACTCGCGACGTTCAACTGATTCAGCGCCTGCATGATCAGGTCGGCGCGTTTGCCAACGCGCAACTGTTCCAGGCGGGAGAGTGTCACCTCGTCGAAGCGGCGATAACGGCGGGTTGGCTGGGTGTCCAGGATTACGCCTCCGCCTATGGTCGCGGCGGGGGAGGGCAACCGAAGTACGTAATGATCGCCGCGGACGGCGACAAGCGGTTCGTCCAATTCAAGCTGAACGAAGCCTTCTTCGCCAGGCGCAAGGGTTTCCACGCCCAACAAGCGGACACGCGCCAGGGTTTCGCTCGCCCCGGCGAAGACTTTCAGGCTCATGTTGTGCCTTACTTCGACGATGGCATTCCGGATCAGGCGGATGGAGGCGTCCACACGGGTGGTGGGGGTATATGTGGATGGGACGGCAATCACGTTCCCGCGGTTGACATCCTCGATGGAGAGGTTGTTAAGGTTGATGGCAGACCGATATCCGGGGGCAACCTTTTGGAGCTTGTGATTATGGTTTTGCAGACCGCGGATGCGACCGGTTTTACCGCCGGGCAGGCAGACGACCTCATCTCCCAGGGTAAAGCTGCCGTCGAGCAGAGTGCCCGTGACAACTGTGCCAAAGCCCGCAAGCGTGAACACCCGGTCCACAGGCAGGCGCGGGCGGTTGAGGTCGCGTTTTTGAGGAGTTTCCGCCAGAATTTCGGCGAGTTTGAGTTTTAGCTGGTCAAGACCTTCGCCGGTTTGGGTAGAAACCCGTAAGACGGGCGCGTTTTGCAGGCTGGTGCCTTCCACGAGTTCCTGGGCTTCGAGCTCGACCAACTCCAGCCATTCGCGGTCGGATACGAGGTCGCACTTGGTTAGAACGATCAACCCCCGGGATATATCGAGCAGGTCGAGGATGGCAAGATGTTCGCGGGTTTGATTGCTGACGCCCTCATTAGCTGCAATCACCAACAGAACAGCGTCGATGCCGCCGATGCCTGAGAGCATGTTTCCGACAAAATCGCGATGCCCGGGGACGTCAATAATGCCGATCGTTTCCCCTCCGGGCAGAACCATCGACGCAAAGCCAAGATCGATCGTCATCTCGCGAGCGATTTCTTCTTTGAGTCGGTCAGGGTTGGTGCCGGTTAGGGCAGAGATCAGGGTTGATTTGCCGTGATCAACGTGTCCGGCTGTGCCAACAATATGCATGATCAGCCGGTCTTCTTCTCGATGATTGGAGCCATATCCTGAATGGAACTCTGATATGCCATCAGGATGGACTGAATGTGGAGCAGGGTGTTGCGGCTGAGCGTTTCGAGCTGGTCATGCAGGGTTGCGGTCAGGTCGTCGACTTCCAAAACCTGAGCAGCCAGGTCTTTGAGCTGTTGGGCGTTCTCGCGGTTTTGTTCCTCTTGCGAAAGCATGTAGTTCGTCCAGCGTTTGACGTCATCAGATTTAAAGCCCGTCCATTCCTGGCGGAAGCGTTCATCGTTTAATCGCTGGAATTCAGTGATCTCGTTGATGCGGCGCTCGAAACGTTGGGTAACTTCATCCACACCGCTAACAGCCTTCGCGACTGACTGGCGGGCAGTTTCGAGGTCTTCCATTTGCTTGTTCATGTTGAGGTTCACCTTGTCGATTTCAACAAAACGTTTTTCCCAGGTGGAGAAAGTTTTGTCTTTTTCGTAGATTGAGCTGTTTACCTTGTCGATGAAAACGGATTGGGCTTGCTTGCGGTCTTTTTCAAAAGTCTGAAGTTCAGCGATGCGCGTGTCCAGAGTGCGGAAGCTGTCGCTAAAGCTGTCAAACCGGCTGCGTGTTTCTTCGAGGCGTTTGCGAACGGATGCGACTTCACCCTGCAGGTCCGTCAGGCGTTTGGCTTCCTGGCGGCGGCTTTCCTCCAGGAGGTGCAGCGAACGGCGGTAGTCTTCATCAAAACGACCAACCTCCTGGATTTTCCCTTTTTGTTCCTCAATCAGGCGGGCGAGGCGAGCATCTTCAGCTTTGGCACTGCGAATATCGACGCGAATTGGCTCAAGCGCTTCGGTGAAAGGAAAAATGTCCGCGACGGATTTTCGGGTGGCATCAATCTCAAGCTTCTGACGTTTGATAGCTTCGTTCAGGTTCATTTCCGCCCGTTCGTTAACGTCTCTGATTTGTTTGGTCAGGTCGATACTCAGGCGGTCGATTCTGTTGTCGTATTTATCAAAGCTCGAGATTTGGTTCGTGTTTTTGGTGATCAGCATTTCGAGCTCTTTGATTTGCTTACGCAAGGTCAGATTGTCGCTCTCAAGCTGGTTCAAGCGGTTTTGCAGAGAAGCCAGGTTAGTCTTATCGTTTCGACGCTCGTTGTCGAGCCACTCAACGCGCTTCTCAAGTTGTTCAATTCCAGAATAGTCGTCCATAGTTAAATTCACCTTCTAATGGTAGGTAATGTGATTATACAATGATTACTGCCGCGGCGTTCTAAATCGCTGGCAGGAGGTGGATGAAAGGCTCCATTAATTGTAAAAGGGGGTTGAGGAAGATATGGGGGAAGAACCCCATTAGCATGGATAATAGGGTAACGAGGCAAACTATGACGATTTGCCAAACATATTCTTTTGGATTAACAAAACCCGTAAAGGATGATGTTTCCGAGTCGGTCATGAGCAGTGTGTGGGACAGCCGGAGGGTGAAAAGCGCCATTCCCGCCAACCCCAGCGCGATCAGGGGTGTGTAATTGTAGGTTAGCCCGGCGCTGCTGTTCCAAAGAAGGCGTTTGGCAGGAAAAAGCCCAAATCCGGGCAGTCCGAGCAGGATGAGTAAGCTGAGGATTAAGGACACGCTGTGGAAGGGCAGCCTGTTAAACAGGCCCCGCAGGGAGGGAAAACTGCCATCCACTTCTGGCATGACCTGTTGGATGGAGCTCAGGGTATAAGCCCACTGCCAGTAGGCAAGCGCGCGGGGCAGGATGCTGAGGGCGAAAGCTTCACCCCCACCCTGATCGATCAAGCCGATGGCTAAAAGCGAATATCCGGTTTCGATCAGGACAATGTATGCCAGGGCACGGTTGACCTGGTTTTGAAGCGAGAGCAAAATGCCGCCGGCGAGCAGCGAGATGACCCCCGCCCACTGCAGGACGGTGAAAATCCCCGGCAGGTTTCTGAGCCAGGCAAACTGGTCCAAGACCTTTAAGAGGAAAAACGTCAGGATTGTCTGATGCATCAGGAAGACAAAACTAAAGACCCATGGGTGGGTTTTTTCGGCAAGCATGGGCATCCAGGAGTGGAGCGGGAAGACAGCCAGCCACAACGAAAAGCCGATCAGGATCATGACTGTGCCGCGCAAAATCAGGGTGTTGGCACTGGGAGCGGATTCGATTCCAGTGACCATCCAGCCGCTCAGCAGGATAAAAGGCATCGCGACCGTCTGTGAAACCAGGTAACGCATTTCGCCGCTGCCTGCCTGCTCACCGCGCGGCGTCAGGAGGAGGACGCTAACCAGCACGATCAGTTCCACGATTACCGCTGAATAGAGGAAAGTGCCCACGGCAAGCGTGCTGACCCAAAGAGCAGTGATTGACAGAGAGACTGTTGGGAACCAGCGGCTGACCGGGAAGCGATATGCGGCGATGTTCCACAAACACGTAATCGAGAACATAACCGCGACTGTTCTAAGCTGACTACCGGTTAGGATCAAGGACCGGTTAAAGATCTGCGCGGTGTCGTCAAAAAGAAAGAGCCTGCCGCCAAGTGAAAATTCCAGGCTCTGCGGGAAGATGAACGCGGCTACAGCCAGAAGCAAGCTGCCAACGCAGGTGATCCAGACCGAGAGTTTTCGCAGCCGGTGGACTGCCACCAACACGAGGCTGAGCAGAGTTGGGATAAAAATCCAGATAACGGGCGTGGTCATCAGGTTCATTCCGCGCTGCCTTCACTATCGTTGACGATGAAATAGCTTCCAACCAGCGCCAGGCTTAGATTGACAGCCGCAAATAACACTTCGAGCACGCGCGAGAATTCAAGGCTGGCATAAAGCAGCTCAAACCCGGAAAGGAAGGTCAGCAAACCGATCACCAGGTATAGGGGTTCAGTGATCGTGCCCATCTGGAACAAACCAAAGAGGATCAACCCCAGGCTGGCAATGAGCAGAAGCTGGCTGCTTTGGGTGAAGACATCTCGCTGGATTTCGGGCGCGAGCAAATAACTGATCAGAATGAGCAACAGGGCGATCGTCCCACGGAAGATTTCTCCGCTGGTGACGCGGCGCTGTTTGAGGAGCGACTCGATCATGCCCGAAGAAAGCAGGGTAAGGTAGAGCACCAAGCCTGCCATGAGCCCCACGATCAGCTTGATGGCGGCAAGCAGAGGAGAACGGACTTCCTGGATAATCAGGAAGATACAAACGTATTGGAGCGCAAGCGCAATCACATTGAGCCCCCATTGGCGCCTCACAAGGTTTATTGCTGCCGACAGCAATAGGATGACCAATGCGATCGTTCGTAGTGTTTCGCCCATCATTGACCCACCTGGGTGTAAATCAGGATTGCCATTACCAGCAGGAAGAAGATGGACCAAAGCACACCAGCTTCGCCCTCAATAGCCTGGCGAAAGAACTTCGTGATTTCGCTTAGCCGTGCATAAAGCCAAGTTGTGGCTGCCCAAAGCCAATTCAGGCTGAAGACCGCGCGCAACCCGTTTAGAACTGCGTGCCATAAGCGGTAGAACGGTATTTTTTCCTTAAAGCTTTCGCTACCGGGTTGAAGACCGAGCCTCCGACTGATTAACGTGCCAACCAAAACCAGCCCAAAGCTGGCGGCGCTGCCCCACCAAACGCCGACTGTGAGGACATCTTGCCATCCAACCAGGTTGAGCACAAGGATTGTCTGAACAATCAGAATGAGTCCAAGCGGGAAGGTAACGCGGGCGTATTTTTCAAGCCCGGTGACGGTGCTGTTGGCATCGAGAATGAATCGCAGATAACCGCCGACCAGCATCGCATGGCAGAGGATGATGATAATCCCCGAAAATCGCACGCCATCGCCAAGGAGGGCGCTCCAACCTGATGCCGCCAGGGTGTAGGGAAAGCCCAAAATCCCGAGCAGCCCCAGCATGGGGATAAAGCGGACCCTGCGTATTGGTGGGTCAAACAGGAATAATATGCCGCCGGTTAGAAGCAGCGCCAAGCCCCAGACACGGCTTTGTTCAGGATGTCCATTCAGTGCGGATTGCAGCGCGAACGCTGAAAGCGCGACAATCCAGTAGGGTCTACCCTCGTTGGCGTTGGAGCGGGTGAGCCACATTGCTGAAGCGTACAGGGCTGCCAGGAGGGTGAGAACGCTGATTGCCGAAACAAGGCTTTGATTAAGAATCAAGATTTCTGAGGGTAAGTGGGCAACCAGTACCAGGGCAGATACAACCGGGGCGAAGCGAAGCAGCAGATCTGTCCCGCGCCTAAGTTCGGGCAAGCCCTGGGTTGGGAGGTTCAGAGGAAGGACTCCGAGGCGAAGCCCAGCCGCGATCAGAAACAAAAGACTGGCGGTGGCTGGGATTTGGGTGAAGTCCAGCCCGGCGGTGACCTGCCAGCCAACGGCAGTCGCCGCAACGAGGACGAATGTGCTTAGGAGTCTCACACCATAGACGGTGGTCACTCTGGCGTTGGAGCCAAGGCTGTGCCTGAAGCTGAGGATGTAGATCATTTCCACGAGATCGGTAACAGCCCAGGCAATTGCCATTGTTAGAGGACCGCTCGACATGATGGAAACGAGGTTCAAGCCTGTCAACGCGAGCGCGGCAGCCCAAACAGTTGGGGTGGTGCTGGTGGTGGCGCGGCTTGAGTCGGTCAGGATCACGGCGATGCAAAGGGTGAGCATTGTGACCATGTAAGGCCAGTTGATGTAATCAATTCGGAAGCCGATGGTGGTATGGTAAAGCGAGTCCGGCAGCCAGCGAATGAGCTCCATTTCCATTGGCAGGTAAAGTCGCAGTAGAAACGTGCCAAGCCAGGCTAATGCCGCGCCGGCAATCGCGATTGTCCAGGAACGGGCAAAGTTCGGCTTCACCGCCTGGCTGATCGTCAGGAGGATGGCAGGGAACCATAATAAGCCGAAAATACCAATCAGAATCATGCGATTAACGAAACCGGAAGGATCAGATAATTTCGCCCGGCTGGCGATGGATAAAGCGACCTTCGCCAGCTTTGCCAAACCAGTTTTGACCGTCGACGATTATCTTTCCGCGCAAGAAGACCTTGACGGGATAGCCGCGCAGCTTCCAACCTTCATAGAGATTATAGTCCGTGCGGTGGTGTGCATACTGGACCCCGTAGTTCAATTCTTTTTCCGGGTCCCAGATGGCAATATCCGCGTCTGAACCGACGGCGAGGGTGCCCTTTTTTGGGTAGAGGCCAAAAATTTTGGCGGGATTCGTGGCAGTCAGCTCCACAAAGCGGTTCGGGCTGATGCGCCCTGAGTTGACGGAGTGCGTCCAGAAAACAGGGAGGCGGTCTGCCAAACCAGGCAATCCGTTGGGGATGAGGGTGAAGACTTCCTCGCCTAATTCTTTACCTGGAATCGCGACTTCTTTGCCTTCATACATGATCGGTTTACGACCGTTGAAGAAGAACGGACAGTGGTCGGTTGCAAGCACCTGGATGGTCTCATTTTCAAGCCCAGCCCAAAGCCCCTGCTGGTCAACCGCTTTGCGCATAGGTGGCGAGCAGATCCATTTTGCGCCGTCAGGGCGTTTGAGGTCTTCTTCGGTGAAGAAGAGGTACTGGGGGCAGGTTTCGCCCATGGCAGGCACCCCGTGTTTGCGGGCGTAAGCAAGCTGGTCGACCTCACCGGATACATTCATATGGACGAGATAGAGCGGCGAATCCGCCTGGGCTGCCAGGGCTGCAGCCCGCAGGCTGGCTTCAACTTCACCCCAGGCGGGGCGGGTTAGCGCGTGCTGGATGGGCTTGGTTTTTCCTGCCGCAAGAGCTTCAGCCACGAGGATATCGATAACATCTCCGTTTTCCGCATGGACCATCGTGAGCAGGTTATTCTTCCCGCCGATGCGCATCACTTTGAAAATGTTGCCGTCATCGAGCCGCAGGCGTCCATTGTAGGCTGTGAAGACCTTGATGCTTGTAACGCCCATACCCGGCAGATCCGGCAGTTCCTCTGCCACCTGGTTGTCGAAATGGGTTATGTTCATGTGGAAGCTGTAGTCAATGCTGGTTTTTGGGTCTGCCATGGCACGGTGCCTGGCGATATTTTCCGCGAGGCTGACAGGTTCCTGGGAGACGAAGTCTATCATGGTGGTTGT
>JAYFQB010000264.1:0-6226 GCA_034927385.1 Anaerolineaceae bacterium
CTGCGGTGGGCACACGCAATTACTACGCCGACAGGGGCTTCGAACTTGGCGAGCTCTACATGCGCAAGGATTTAGAATAAAAAAACCGCTGGAAATCCAGCGGTTAATCTGAAATACGGTTTTACCCTAACCCTTTAACCCTTTGAATGAGGAATATAGGGATTGAGCTTGGCGGCGAAATTGGCGGCATTGATCGACTGGAGCCAGACTTTGCCAGGTCCCTGGACGACGCTCAGGAACAAACCTTCTCCACCGAATAGCACATTCGTGAAGCCTTTGACGGTTTCGACGTCATAGTTCACATTGGATTCAAACAGGGCAATATTGCCGGTGTCGACCTTGAGGCGTTCGCCCGGGGCGAGATCCTTCTCAACCACGGTTCCATCGAGCTCGAGGAAAACAATACCCCGACCGCTCAGACGCTGCATGATGAAGCCTTCACCGCCAAAAAAGCCGGCTTTGAGCTTGGTAACATAGGTGGAGAGTTCAATGCCAGGCGTGGCGCACAAAAAGGCGGATTTTTGAGCGATATACTCCTTTGTGCCATCCAGTTCCAGAGCGATGATCGCGCCGGGGAAGGAAGAAGCAAGCGTCATCTCTGCGCCGTTGGCAAGGGAGGTGTAGGTAGCCATAAACAGGGACTCGCCGGAAAGCATACGACCGAGCCCTTTCATCAGACCGCCGCGCACGTTGGTTTCCATGTTGAAATTGTCGGTCATCCAGGTCATGCCGCCTGATTGGGTGTAGATAGACTCGTTGGCATCCAACTGGATGCTGACTGCGGGTAATTTATCTCCAAAAACTTTGTATTTCATCATCGTCCTTTCAAGGATATAAGGCTAAGTATGCCTAATCAAATTTATGATTAAACAAATTATACGATATGACAAGTTGTGAAGCTAAATCAAGGCTTTACGATCACTCGCTGGTTGGTGTTTCCGCGGGATGGATCGGGTTTGTGTCGTCTTCCTTTGTGACATGCGGAACTGCCGGGATGGAATAGCGCTGTTCGATGCGAGTCAACATGTCAACGCGGCGTTGATGGCGTTCACCCTCGTAGGAGGCGTTTAACCAACCTTCGGTGATCAGGGTTGCCAGCCCGCTTGCCACGACCCTGGCGCCCATGCAGAGCACGTTGCTGTTGTTGTGGCGCCTGGAAAGGATGGCTGAGTAGGGTTCGCTGCAAGCCGCAGCCCGAATGTTTGGGATCTTGTTGGCTGCCATAGACATGCCGATGCCGGTGCCGCAGATCAGAATGCCGCGGTCGAATTCGGAAGAGAGAATTGATTTGCAGACAATTTCAGCGATACGCGGATAGTCGCAACTTTCCTGGGTGTGGGTGCCGAAATCCTCATAGGGGATCATGCGGCTGTCAAGATACGCCTTTAAGGCTTCTTTTAGAGCCAATCCTGCGTGATCAGAACCGATTGCGATTTTCATATGCACCTCTCTTGAATGAATTGCTGATATTATACCGAATTCCGGAGGTGGGATTATGGGAGATTGCCAGTTTGTATGGGTTTGGAGTCATCTCGACATGGGACTTTCACCTGTGCGTCTCACGGCAGGAGGTTCCCAAGAGGATG
This sequence comes from Anaerolineaceae bacterium, assembly GCA_034927385.1. Lineage (GTDB taxonomy): Bacteria > Chloroflexota > Anaerolineae > Anaerolineales > Anaerolineaceae > Mesolinea. Next base: position 1,587 of record JAYFQB010000264.1, read on the forward strand.
AAGCCTTCGGTTAAGTTGCGTGTTTGGCGGAGGGGTACAAATGGAGACCTACGGTCAGATCGTGTGGTCGGCGTGGGAGTTGCGGATGGAGACCTGCGGTCAGATCGTGTGCTCGGTCGGGAGACCGGCACAATCAGTTAGTTTTGGGCACCGGTGGGATGATCGTGGGAAATAACATGATCGTACCGGCGTCCTCGCCGAGTACGGGTTTTGACCGTTGGGGCTCCAGTGGTTATACCAAATGAAAGATGAAGCCTTCGGCTAGTTCGTGTGCTCGGTCTGGAGACTACCCATCCGTTTCACGGTGGGCACAGGCGGCACAATCAGGAAGCAATCAAGGGCGGGGATGATGATGAAGCCAAACCTGGCATCCAATGCCCTGCGCAGGACAGCCTTAAAAATCCTCGGAGAAGGCGGACATGTCGAGGTGGCAGTGTGTGTCGGAGAAAATGGGGATGTTTTCGTTGGGCATGGATTTATTTTACCTGTAACCATCGCGCTTGGTGGAGGTAGTAAATCGAGATGAAATGCCAGCATTAATTGTTTTCACAAACCAACCCGTATTACGCGTTTTCGCTGCAAAATCGATGCGGGGAGGAATGGCGATGTAGGGCGAGATAGAGGGCACCATAAATTTTCGGTTGGAAGAACGTATATTGCCCTCAATTCGCCGATCACTAATATTATAGGTTTACCGCAATGGCGGAGTGGCGAACCCGGAGACATGGATGTAGAGGTAACCCCCCGTGGTTACCTGCTAAAAAAACCGTGGATACCCGTTTGGTTAGGTTGGTGGGGGTTACATTTCAGGGCAGACACAGGGGTCTGCCCCTACGACCTTCTTCTGCCATTAATTTCCCGGATGCGGTCATGTAGGGCGAGATTGAGGGCACCATAAATTTTCGGTTGGAAGAACGTATGTTGCCCTCAATCCCCGATCATAAATATTATTGATTTACCGCAACGGCGGAGTGGTGAACCCGGAGACCTACGGTCAAATCGTGTGCTCGGTCGGGAGACTACCCATCCGTTTCACGGTGGGCACAGGCGACACAATCAGAAACGGGCACGGCGCTGGTTTGGCTTGACATAATCAACGAAACGTGTATTAATTAAACCGACCGGTCGGTATATTATTACGAGGAGAAATATGCAAACCAAAAAAACATCCCGGGAAAAGATTTTGCAGTCCGCGGTGGAACTGTTTATGGAAGATGGATACGAGGCGGCTTCGGTTAACGATATCTGCAAAAACGCGGGCGTTAGCAAAGGCTCTTTCTATCACTACTTTGAGACAAAACAGGCGCTTTTTTTGACGTTGATGGAGAACTGGTCTTCGCTTACCATGCAGACTGTCTTGAGCGAACCGATTTCACCTGAGAGCAAGGTGGGGGATGTGTTAGTCCAGATGCCATATCGGTTTGAGATTGCTTTTACAGCGGCACCGAAAGGTTTTCCGATGTTGGTTGATTTTTGGCGCCGGGCGATGCATGAACCGGAAATTTGGAAAACTGCCGTGGAGCCGTATCGGTATTTTATGGGTTTCTTCAAACAATTCGTCGAAACCGGTCAGACCGATGGCTCCATCCGAAGTGATGTTGAAAGCGGCAAGCTTTCTCGTTTGCTCGTGGCGGCTGCCATGGGATACCTGCTGCAAGCCGCTTTTGATCAGGAGGAAGCTGATTGGGCTGGCCTGACTTCGGAGGGGTTGAAAGTGCTTTTGGAAGGAATTGGAGGTTAATATGAATTTAGTTACTGGTGGGGCAGGGCATCTCGGGAACGTGCTTGTGCGAGCATTGCTTGATAAGGGCGAGAAAGTACGTGTTTTGGTGCTGCCTGGTGAAGACGTTTCTTCGTTGGAAGGGCTTGACTACGAAAAAGTTGAAGGAAACATCCTGGATTACACGCAGCTCTGCACGGCGATGGAGGGGGTGGAGTTGGTCTACCATTTGGCAGCCCTTGTGGCTATCACGTCCGACCAATACGATTTGATGTACAAAGTGAACGTTGAGGGAACGCGTAACGTGATCGCGGCGTATCGTGAGATGGGCGTGCGGCGGTTGGTTTACACGAGCTCGATTCATGCTCTGGGGCGTCCGGCGGAGGGTAAAACGATCGATGAGACGATTCCGTTTGATCAGACCAATCCTTCAGGCGCCTATGATCGTACCAAAGCCATCGCTTCGGCACTGGTGCTGGACGCCACAAAAAATGGTCTGGACGCGGTCATCGTCATGCCAACCGGGGTGATTGGACCCAACGATTTTCGCCGCTCTGAAATGGGGGAGATGCTTTTGAGCTGGATGCAGAAAAAGCCGTCCATCTCGACTGTCGGCGGCTATGATTTTGTGGATGTGCGGGATGTTGCTGAGGGGCATATTCTGGCGGCACGGTATGGACGCAGCGGTGAAACCTATCTGCTTTCGGGGACGCGCGTATCGGTGAAGGATTATCGTCGGCTCGTCCAGGAAGCTGCCGGGGTCCACTCGGCAGAAATTATGATTCCTGGATGGTTTGTGAAGTTCATCGCCCCTGTTGCTGAATTTTTCTACAAAATCAGCCATACCCGCCCGAGGATTACAAAGTACGCGATTGAGACTTTGCTGAGCAATTCCAACATTACTTCCCGTAAAGCAGAGACTGAGTTGGGCTACCACAGACGGCAGTTGCATGAGACTGTGGCAGACACGGTTGAATGGTGGCGTGTGTATCACACGCGAATCAAACCCTCGCTCAGGAAAAGCTCGGTTTGATCGTTTCTTTCTACGGTTTTTGTTAGCTTTTGCGCGCCAGCAGGACCAGGTCGCCGCTGGACGTTGGCGTGAAAGCATCAGCCCCAAGGTTGCCGAAGAGGCGGATATCCGAGAACCCAAGATCGGTAAGCTCGCGGCTCAAAGCTTCCGAAAAGACAGGCAACAAGTGGGTTGAGGTCAGTTGGACGTGCCAGGGGGCATCAGTTTTTCTGTGAAGGGAGAGGACATTAAACTGGATTTTCCCGTCCGCTTCAAAATCATAAAAACGTAAGAACAGCCATTCGGCTGAGCCTTCTTTTACACTCTGTGGATCCATCCAACGCTTTTTTTCACCCATTACAAGGTCAAAGTTGCGCATTTGCAGCAATAGTAATCCACCCGGACACAGGAGCTGTTTAAAGTCTCGCAGAGCGCGATTTAGGTCGGTTTTGGATGCTACGTGGGGCAGGGAGTTGCCGAGGCATAAAACCGCGTTGAAGGTGCCTGGCTCACGGAAGGTTTCGTTGATGCTGCCAAACCCTGCAGTTCGGAAGCTCACTTTGGTTCCCGCCGCGCGGGCGTTGGCGTCGGCGAGACTGACCATTTCGGGGAAAAGGTCCGAACCGCTGACTTGAAAACCGAGTTGCGCGAGGGCGATGGCATGGTGCCCTGTGCCGCAGGCGGTGTCCATCACCCGGATCTGAGATGCATCCTCTCCCAGGCTGCGGAGTTCTTTTTCGAGGAAGGGGAGTTCGTAAGCCAGACGGCTTTCCCAATTTACGAAGTGGTCGTAGACTGACGCGAGTTTGTCGTACATGCTAAGCTCCTTTGAGGGGTTGGCAGTGAGGGCAGAAGTGCGTTCCTCTTTGCGCCACGGTGGTTTTTTGGATTGGTTGCCCGCAGGTTGGGCAGGGGCTGCCGGTTTGTTGGTAGACCTGAAAATGGTTCTGAAAGTCTCCTCCGCGGTAGACCCAGTCGATGCTGGCGCCGTTGTTTTGGATTCCGAGAGCCAGGGTTGCCCGAATGGACTCCAGAAGTTTTGCCGCGTCCTGGAGGGTGAGCGTATCGCTGGACCTCAGGGGGTGGAGGTTGGCTCGGAAAAGGGATTCATCCGTGTAGATGTTCCCTAGTCCTGCCAGAAAATGTTGGTCCAGCAGGAGAGGTTTGATTGCGCGGCTGCGTTTCTTCAACATTTCGTGAAATCGTTCGGGGGTCAGCGCGGGATCATCAGGTTCTGGTCCCAAGCTGGAAAACAAGTTTTGGGTGTCCCGCACGAGCCAGACCCTGCCAAATTTGCGCGTGTCGTTAAAGCTGAGCCGCCAGCCCGAATCAAAGTCCAGAGTCAGACGGTCGTGTTTGTTGAGGGGGCTTTGCGTGGGTTCCACCCTCAAATCGCCGCTCATGCGCAGGTGGATTACCAGGATTGACTCGGTGAGGTTGATCGTGATGTACTTGGCTCTTCGCCCAATGTTCTGGATGGTTTGACCTTGCAGGATTGCCTGGAATGTCTCCGGATCCGGCTCAGCCAGCGTTTTCTGCCAGAGGATGTGAGCGCCAAGGATGGTCTGCCCAATTAAAGACGGGGCACCAGCGGTGCCCCGTTTCAGATTGCTTGTGATGGTCTCAACTTCAGGAAGTTCAGGCACTTCGCTTACTCGTTGAACATTGCCCCGACGCTTGAGCCTTCATTTGCCCGCTTGATTACCTCCGCCAGTAAAGGACCAGTGCTGATGATGGTTAGTCGGTCTCCAAAAAAGGCTTTCTGTTCGGGGGTCATCGGGATCGTGTTGGTGGTGATGAACTGCTTCACAGGCAGCGATGCCAGTCGTTCTGAGGCATTCCCGGAGAGAACGGGATGGATGAACACGACGTATACATCCCGTGCGCCGTTGAGCTTTGCCACCTGGA
>JAYFQB010000245.1:0-6038 GCA_034927385.1 Anaerolineaceae bacterium
CGGCGCGACAATGGAGTCGGCTTCACAGGCGTTAAAAGACGCAAACTCCGGAAGCATTTACGCGGTCACAGTCGGAAAGTCCGATTACAATGTTGTATAAACTTACTTTTAGAGAATGAATCATGTATAATTCCATAAAATCCTGCAGGAGGTTCCCATGGCTCTACATATGGATATTTACACAAAAGACCTTGATTTAACCGACCGAATCAAGGAATACGCAACGAAAAAAGTCGGAAAGCTGGATAAGTTCCTCAGTGAGATTGGAGAATGCCGGGTTGATTTAGGCTATGCCAAAACCGCGCGTAACGCGTCCGACCGCTTTATCGCTCAGGTCACCATCCGCGGGAAAGGATTTATCCTTCGCTCAGAGGAACGCGCAGACAGCATCTACGCTGCAATTGATGCCACTGTGGACAAAATGACCCGCCAAATTGAACGCTTCAAGGGAAAGCACTGGCGCAAACGTGGTGTTGAAACCGCTGAAGTTACTGAGGAAGTTCATCCCGAAGAGGTTGAAGAGGAAGAGAACGTCCCCGTGATTGCCAGGCGGAAGACCTTTACCCTGACCCCGATGGACGAACAGGAAGCGCTTGAACAACTGCAGTTACTCGGACATGAGGACTTCTTTGTGTTCTACAACGCCCAAACTTCGAAGATCAACATTCTTTATCGCCGCCGTGATGGAACCTACGGTTTGATTGATCCTGTTGTTGGGTAGCGAACAATTTACGTAAAACCATGCAGCCCCAAATGGGGCTGCATTGCGTTAAAATACTTCCAGGAGAAAACAGATATGATACATCAAGATGACGATGATATTGAACTCAGCTCCATTGAAGATGACAAAAATGGTTTCGACTTGCCAGCAATTTCAAACTCAATCAGCCAGATTCTGCAGGCAATTGGTGAGGATCCCACGCGCGAGGGCTTAGTGCGCACACCCGATCGGGTAGCAAGGGCGTATCAGGAAATCCTCGGCGGGTATCATGTTGACCCGGTAAAACTGGTAAATGGGGCACTTTTTAATGTGAACTACGATGAAATGGTCATCGTCAAGGACATCGAATTCTATAGCCTTTGCGAGCACCATCTTTTACCGTTCTTTGGAAAAGCACATGTTGCCTACGTTCCCAAGGGCAAAGTCATCGGTCTCTCAAAGATACCCCGGATTGTCGATATGTTTGCGCATAGATTACAGGTGCAGGAAAACATGACGCAGCAAATCGCTGAGTTTATCCAGGAAGTTATCCAACCCTGGGGCGTTGGTGTGGTGATTGAGGGTCAGCATTTATGCATGATGATGCGCGGGATCAAAAAGGAACAAGCAAAAATGACCACTTCCGCCATGTTGGGTGGATTCAGGAAACGTCTCGAAACCAGGATGGAATTCCTTAACAGAATATCAAATTAACTGTCCGATTTGGCTGATTCCCGGAAGATTTCTATGCCAACTCGCGATGTATGGGCGACGAAATCCGGTTTTTCAATGCGGATTGATACAGCCTGAATACCATATTTGTTTAGCAGTAAGCTGGCGAGGTCATCTGCGAGCGCTTCGAGCGTAAAGTATTGCGTTTCTAATACACGCGCCAAAACTGTTTTTGCAACCGCAGAATAGCTGACTGTATCTTCAATCTTGTCAGATATGCCGGCTTTATGAAGGTCGGTAAAGAGAGTAAGGTTGATCAGCACCGTTTGGGCTTGATCTCGCTCAGGGGATTTGACACCAAGAATGCCAGTGGCGCGTAAGTCAGAAATGATGATTTTGTCCATTCCGGTTTCTCCTACAAAAATTCCCCACCGTCAGCCCTGATGACACTTCCGGTCATAAAATCCTGGCTGAGGATGTGCAAAACGTTTTCGGCGATGATCTCTGGGCTGCCGATTCGCTTTAGTGGGATTTGACGCTCAGCCACTGCCTGCAGGTCCACATGTTCGTAGCCTTGAAGCGGCAGCATTGTGCCCGGAGCGATCGCGTTTACGGTGATGTTTGGCGCAAGCTCCAGCGCGAACATCGCGGTTATGGTGTTGATCGCCTGTTTTGTTACACGGTAGCCGAAATGGTCTGTTCCATTGTGAAACACACTGCCATCGCTTATGTTGATCACCTTACCGTGTGTCCCTTCGGGAAGTTGCTTGGCAAACGCCGAAATTAGAAGCCATGGCGAAAAGAGATTAACGTTGAACACCCGGTTGATTTTTGCGGGGGTGGAACCTTTCCCTGTCCCTAATGGGTAAATCCCGGCATTGTTAATCAGAATGTCAACGTGACCAAACTCATCGCAAACACGCGACATAAGTTCAGGTACGCTGGAGATATCTTCCAGGTCCTGATGAAAGATTGAGGCTTTCCTCCCCATTGATTCGAGTTCTGACTTCACCTGGTTTACTGGCTCAAGGGAGGAGTTGTAGTGCAGAGCCAGGTTACAGCCTGCCTTGCCGAGAGCGAGGGAAATCGCCCGCCCAAGGCGAATGCCACTGCCGGTTACCAAAGCGTTTTTTCCCAATAGGTCCATGTTTTGCTGACTCCTGGATAGTAAAGACATCTAAACCAATCAACCATTATTGAATAAGTGCTCAAAGATTCAATGGTAGAATTTTACCATCCCAAAAACATTAACACTCACTGGAGGTCTTACATGACAGAATTAGATCTTGAAAAAGCGTTGAATACCATCCGGTTTCTCTCAGCTGACGGTGTTCAGAAGGCGAACTCCGGTCATACCGGGCTGCCAATGGGGACTGCCGCGCTTGCTTATACATTATTCATGCGCCACATGAACTACAACCCCTCGGACCCCGATTGGTCAAACAGAGACCGTTTTGTTCTATCTGGCGGGCATGGTTCCATGCTGATTTACAGCATGCTTTACCTAACAGGCTATGCTGTTTCCATGGATGACCTGAAACAGTTCCGCCAATGGGGTTCAATCACCCCAGGCCATCCAGAATGGGGACACACGCCCGGAGTTGAGACCACCACAGGACCTCTTGGGCAGGGATTCGCGACAGGTGTTGGGATGGCAATTGCCGAGCGTCACCTCGCGGCAATTTTTAACAAGCCGGGGCACGAGGTTGTGGACCATTACACTTACGGCATCGTTACCGATGGCGATCTGATGGAAGGCATCAGCTCGGAAGCAGCCTCGCTGGCGGGGCATCTTAAGCTGGGCAAGCTGGTTTATCTTTACGACGAGAACAAAATTACGATTGAAGGCTCCACGAACATTACATTCACCGAGGACGTTGCCAAACGGTTTGAAGCTTATGACTGGCACGTGCAGCGAGTCGCCGACGGAAATGACGTTGAGGCAATTGACGCCGCTGTTGAAGCAGCCAAAAAGGATCCTCGCCCTTCGATCATCCTCTGCCGCACGACGATCGGATACGGTCTTCCCACCAAAGCCAACACCTCAGGTATCCACGGTTCACCCGCTGGGAAAGAAGAGCTGGCTAAAGCCAAGGAAAACGTGGGCTGGCCCGTTGAGCCCATGTTCTACGTCCCCGAAGAAATCCTGGCTCACTTCCGTACCCGCCTTGAAGCCGGAAAAAAAGCCCAACAGACCTGGGAGAAAACGTACGACGCTTACAAAGCCGCATACCCTGATTTTGCTGCTGAATATGAACGCAGGCTGGCGGGAAAACTTCCAAAAGGCTGGGAGAAATCGCTGCCGGTGTTCCCCGCGAGCGAAAAAGGTCTGGCTTCGCGAGAGGCATCCGGTAAGGTCATCAACGCAATTTGCGGAGGCTTGCCAGAATTATTCGGCGGCTCGGCGGATTTAGCTTCTTCAGTAAAAACCTGGATGGATAAGGTGCCCGCGTTTAGCCCTGAATCGCCTGAAGGCAGGAATATGCACTTTGGCGTTCGGGAAATCTCAATGGGTGCCGTTGGGAACGGTCTGCAGGTTCACGGCGGATTTATCCCCTACGTTTCAACGTTTCTTGTGTTTTCCGACTATGCCAGAGGTTCCATTCGTGTTGCCGCACTCTCAAAAATGGGCGTAATCTGGGTTCTGACGCACGACTCGATTGCTGTCGGCGAAGATGGACCCACACATCAACCAATCGAGCATGTGATGAGCCTGCGCCTTATTCCAGATTTGGTAGTTCTGCGTCCTGGAGACGCCAACGAAGTCAGCGAAGCCTGGAAGTATGCTGTTGAGCATCGCGATGAAGAAGTGGCTCTGATCCTTTCGCGCCAGAACCTGCCCACATTTGACCGAAATGTCTGCAAACCAGCCAAGGGTGTTGCCAAGGGCGGTTACATCCTCTACGAAACCGAAGAGGGTACACCCGACATCATCCTGATGGCAACCGGATCGGAGCTCAGCCTGGCGTATGAAGCCGGCAGGAAGCTTGAGAAACAGGGGCGCAAGGTGCGTGTGGTTTCCTTCCCGAGTTGGGAGTTGTTCGAGAAGCAGCCCAAAAAATACCAGCAATCCGTGCTGCCCTCAGCAGTGACCCGGCGAGTATCCATTGAGGCGGGCGTTACCACTGGATGGCAGAAGTACATCGGCAGCGAAGGCATTGCCATCGGTATTGATACTTTTGGTAAGTGTGGGCCCGGTGAGATCGTGCTGGAAAAGTTTGGTTTCACGGTGGAAAATGTCGTGAAGACGGCGCGAAAGCTTTTTTAGACAGCAGGAGTGAACTGATGAATCGTGCTCAAACAATTAAACAAGCAGGGCAGTCTGTCTGGTACGACAATATTGAACGGGGCATGCTCCTGGATGGCGAAATGGAGCGTATGATCAGAGAGGGCGAGGCTTACGGCGTCACCTCCAACCCCAGTATCTTTGAGAAATCGATCAGCAGCAGCGCGGCATATGATGACACGCTGCAATCTATGGCGTGGGCGGGTCTTAGCAAGGAACAAATTTACATTGAACTGGTTCGCGAAGACATACAAGCTGCGGCTGATCTGTTTTTGCCTGTGTTTGAAGCTACTGGCGGTGTTGATGGGATGGTAAGCGTGGAGATTAACCCGCTTCTTGCTCATGACACCGAGAAATCAATTGAGGACGGGCGAGCGTTATGGGCTCAAATGAATCGCAGAAATGTGATGATCAAAGTTCCCGCAACCAAAGCTGGGCTTCCCGTAATCAAAGCTCTTATCAGCGAAGGCATTAACGTAAACGCCACGCTTATCTTCTCAATTCCCCGCTATATTGAGGTGATGGAAGCTTACTTTGCCGGGCTTGAGGACCGTCTATCAAACGACCTGCCAATCGATAAGATCGGCAGCGTCGCATCGTTTTTTGTCTCGCGGATTGATTCCCTGGTTGACAGCAGGCTGGAAGAACTCGGAAACATGAGTTCAGAGGCAGCCGAGAAAGCGGCGGGTATAACCGGAAAAATAGCGGTTGATAACGCGCGGCTGGCATACCAGGAGTTTTTGAAGTTTTTTGACTCTGAAAGGTTTAGTGTCCTCAAGCAGCACGGCGCCAAAGTCCAACGACCATTGTGGGCATCCACAGGCACCAAAAACAAAGCATATTCCGACACGCTTTATGTGGACGAGCTCATCGCCCCTCAGAGCGTTAATACAATTCCGCCTGCTACCTTAACCGCATTCCTCGACCATGGTGCAACGGATTTACGGATTGCGGAAGATTTGGAACGAGCTACCGACAACTTTAATCTTCTTCCGGACCTGGGTTTTGACTTTTTACACATTGCCCAGGAACTCGAAGATGACGGTGTAGAGAAATTTAAACAAGCCTATCTTTCGCTTTTGGATACGATTGAGTCAAAACGAGCCTTTTTTGCTGCCGAGCTTGCTGATCTGGGCGGAGCTGTGCGTGAGGCATTGAAACAGGCAGCCAACCGGGTTTATGTCACCAACCTGTTTGACCATGAGCCATCTTTTTGGACGAAGGATGAATCGGGATATGAGGAAATCCGCGAACGGCTTGGCTGGCTGAGCCTGCCCGGGCAGCAAGTCCCCCTTATCGAGGAGTTAACCTCTTTCAAAAACAAGCTGTTTGACGAAGGCTACCAGTACGCCTTCGTCCTCGGAATGGGCGGATCGTCGC
>JAYFQB010000367.1:0-1788 GCA_034927385.1 Anaerolineaceae bacterium
ACGCCGACGAATACGCCGACCAGCACGCCGACCGAGCCTCCAAAACAAACCCCTGGCGTCACGGAAACACCGATCTTTGATGCAACCCCAACTATTACCCCTGACCCGAGCGAAACAGTAACGCCAGACCCGAGCCAGACGTCTACCCCGCGTCTTCAGACAGCCACATTCTCCGTGCCGAACACAGGTGGTGGGAATAGCTCCTCAGGTCCCGGCTTCTTCCTGGCAGGAATTACCACCCTGGGCTTGGGCATTATCCTGAAGAAACTCTTCCAGAAAGCTTACCCTGTCAAGAACAGGTAATAATAACTTTTCAAACGCTTCACAAACAAAAAGTCCGGGACAAACATCCCGGACTTTTTAGTCACCTTTGAAATCTTATCGTTTGATCTTTAGCAAGAGCCAAACCAATCCAAACGCCACAGCCAAACCAGCCAGAAGCAGTTTCAGACTGTTCGAAATCAATGGCTCATTCTCCGCATCCACAACCTCCTGAGCGGCAGCAACCATCGGAACGGAGTTTTCATCCGGCTCAGTTGTGAGCACCTGCCCCAGTTGATCCTCACGAACGCCAAATATCAGCGGTTCAACGGAGATTTTTGCCTCAGCAGGGTTAGCTTCCGTAACGGTCGGTTCGCCAGACTGGTCCAATTCACCAGCGCCAAAGCCCTCAGCAGTCACACCTTCCGTTATGGCAAGATAGCTTCCATACTCCGCGCCGCCAGCACCTCCTTTTCCGCCTACTTCCACCCAGTTTAGCAAATAAACCGGCTGGATAGCTTCCTCCCCCGAAGCCTTCATCGCGCTTTCAGGCACGGCTGCATCTTCCTGCAGGGTCATGGCGATCGGTTCAGATGCAGTTTGAGGGGCAGAGTAGCTGGTAAACAAAAACTCAGTACCAAAAATGGTACCCAAAAGTATCATGGAAACCACGCTTGCCCAACCAAACGTCGGCACCAAAAAACGTCCGCGTCTGGCCTTTACAGCCTCACTTCGTGTGAGGGTGAAGTGGTGCGGCACCGACTTGCAGGGCAGGCTGCGCATGGTAGTTTTTAAAGCGGTCATATCCTCCAGGGCTTTCTCCAGCTCGGGGGATTGTTGCAGGCGTTTCTCAAATTTCGCGCGGTCCTTTATGGACAGCGCGTCGTCGAGATATTCGCAGAGCAACTCCGCATCTTTCTCAGGGATTTTAGCTTGCCAATTCATCATTTTCCTCGCTATTATGACGGAATTGGTCGGGTAAAAGTTCCCTGAAACCTTTCAGGCACAATTGCATTTTGAGACGTGCCCGGGCAAGGCGGATTTTGACGGTACCGATAGGCGTGCCAATGATCCGGGCGACGGATTCGTAATCCTCCCCCGAAATATCCACCAGGGTAATGACGACGCGGAATTTCTGTTCAAGCCCGGTCAGGCAGTGTTGAATGGCTTTTTCCATCTCAGAGTTGCCCAGCACATCCTCAGGACTTGCAGATTTGTCCTCCAGCCACTCAGGAGATTCAACCAGCTCGCCATCATCCGTCTCCGGTTCAATCGGGACAGTCGGACGGCGCCGCTGCCGACGCAGCTCATCGTAGCAGGCGTTGGTGACGATGCGCAGGAACCAACTCCGAAAAGAGCCACCGCGGTATGTTTCGAGTCTGCGATACATGGAGATGACGGCTTCCTGCGTGGCATCCGCAGCCGCGCTTTCATCGGACATAATTCGATAGGCTACGTTATACGCCACTTCCTGATGCTGGAGGACGAGTTGGTTAAACGCGTCAAGATCCCCCCCAACAGCTTGTG
>JAYFQB010000349.1:0-7616 GCA_034927385.1 Anaerolineaceae bacterium
GCTTCTGCTTGCTTTTCATCCCTACAACCAATGGTATTTGGCGTTCTTTGCCCTTATCCCCATGCGGCTTGCGGAGTACCGTTTCTTCCCGGTTAAGTGGTCTGGTCTTGGCTCTGGGATCGGTATCGGTGTCTGGTTGGCAATTTTCTTGAGGCGTATGTTTGGCTTTAATGGTCCAGCATTAGTGATAGAAATCGTAGTTCTCGTGATTGTTCTAGTCCAGGTTTTCACCATCCCGGCGACTCGACAATTCCATGAACGCACAGCCTACCGTTGGTTTATTCTTGAGGGGATCGTCAGTTGGGTGGGATCAGAAATGATCCGTTCGTTCATCCCGCCTGTCAACACGCATGCATTCATCGCACAGACCATGTACACCCAGCCGTGGATGCTGCAACCAATCTCCATCTTCAGTATCTATGGACTTTCCACGTTGATTGTCCTGGTCAATTACGCATTGCTGCAAGGTATCATCTTGTTATTAGATTCGCGACCTGGTTTCAGCCGCCAGTCAGTGGTCAGCTCTTCTTTAACAACCCGTTGGCTGGTAATCGCAAGTGTATCTCTGGTCCTTTGGTTAGGGATCAGCAAGACAATTCTCTTCTTGCGTCCTGCCGATCAGCCAACCATTCGAGTCGCAGCGATTCAGCATGGGTTCTCTGCCCCCGCCCATCAGGATACAGGTGAATCGCAGATCGTCCGGCTGGAAATGTTGGTGAAGCAGAGCCGGGCAGCAGCGGCTGATGGAGCTCAGTTGATCGTCTGGCCCGAACTTGGATTAGGGTGTGATCCGCAGGTGGAGCACACTGGCGAACTCAAATCACTGGCAGCTGAAACTGGCGCGTACTTGTTGATCGGTTATGGATTGGATGACTCCCGAGGCTGGCGAAATGAGATGGTAATGCTCTCACCGCAAGGTGAATTCCTGGGGGTCTATGGGAAAAACCACCACACCTCTCCCGGCGAACCTCGCATCATCACTGCTGGAGCGTATCCGGTTTTTAATACACCCATCGGCAGGCTGGCAACCATTATCTGCAACGATGTGCATTTCACCGATACTGCACGGCGGTTAGCTCGGGCTGGTGCCCAATTGATTGCCGTACCAACTCTGGAAACCTCCGGGATTGCCCTGGAGCAGGTTGCTCAGAGTGTGATGCGCGCAGTAGAGAACCGGGTGGCTGTGGTAAAAACGGATGCTGCGTTTTCCTCTGCGATTATCGATCCATATGGAAAAATAGTGGAACTGCGCAATGATTCTCCGCAGGGAGGAGCTTTTAACCTGACAGCTGATGTTTCTTTGGGTAGCGGAAAAACGGTTTACAACTGGTTAAATCTGGATTGGGTGGGTTGGTTGAACCTGGCTGGTATGGCATTTTTTACATTTTGCACAAAATGGCTGGAGAAAAAAGTCCAATGATCGCCATAATCTTTTTTGCGGTTTTCATCCGGGTGGAAATACACCCGGGAGGAGCCATTAACTCCACGTCATCTCGCTCCAATGACACTCGGGCAGATGTTCTTGTTGCGTTATGAGTATGAATGAAACAGGAAAATACTAAGCATAAATTTGTGATCACAAGAGGTGGCTTGCGGATGGCTGGTTAAGGAGAAACAAGCCAGCGTGTTGGAAGGAAATTAAACATGCAAAACATGATTTTTCGAGATTACATTGAAGAATTTGATCATGATCGTGTGGTCGACTTTGTTTGTCGGAACACCAGCCGGCCGAATATTCTTGATATAGGGGAAAAGCTGGGGATCTCTCAAATTCAGAAAGACTGTAGGATTTGGGAGGATGTCGAGGGCGATTTACAAGGTATGGTTTTGGTGGATGATTATCAGAACCTTTGCATCGATGTGGCTGATGACTTAATTTTTAGTTCCGCATTGAATGAAGCACTTCCATGGGCATTGGAGATTTCTTAAATACATTTCAACGAAAGGGCATTGGATATATGTGAATACCGCGATACATTGAGGTTGTCGATCCTAAAGCAAAGAGGTTTTATCGAAACTGGACTGCGGACTCTTCGTTACCAGTTCAGTTGTTGGCGAACAATGATTCAAGGAGTGATGCCCGCGGAATATATTGTGCGTCCGCTCAAAGTAGAGAGCGAAATTCATGCCTGGCTGGATTTGCATCTGGCGGTTCACCCTGAGGGTCAATTAGATGAAGAGTATCGGCGATCGATGATGGCTGTTCCTGGATACCGACCAGATCTGGATTATGTAATGGAGTATATGGACGGCACTCTGGTTGCCTATTGTGTAGGAAATCTAGAGAAACAGTCGGATGGTTCTCTGATTGGCTTTACCGACCCAGTAGCTGTGCACCCAGCCTGGCATCGAAAAGGGTTAGGACAAGCAATCATGCAATTCTGTATGCAAAAATTGATGGATGAAGGTGCATCTTTGATTGAAGTGACGACCAGCTCTGAGAACCTGCCGATGCAGCGGTTGGCTGAGTCTGTTGGATTCAAGTTAATAGAAGAGAAGTCCTGGCTTCGTCTCGAGGAATAGCTGCAAATCATGTTCCTGAACCCAGGAAATTCAGGGTGATTTTTCACAGTTGTGTAAACACCACATTTGGGTAATATTCTTGAAAGGAGTAGCTATGAACAATAAAATAGGAGATATCGCATGGATTAGTTCTTTCTATGATGCTGCCGCCGGATGGTGGGGGGAGAGTTGGTATGAGGGAGAAGATCTGGAACACAGATTAGAAATTGTCAAAAGATATGCAAACATAACAGAAAAGAGAATCCTGGAGTTGGCTGCAGGGACGGGCGAAACGGCAGCGTTTTTATGCGATCATGGATATACTGTCGTTGCTGTTGACATCTCTCACAATAATTTTGAATTAATGTCAAATTTCCAAAAAAAACAACCGAATTTGCAGATGAGGGAAGGTGATATCCTGGAAGTAGATATCCAGGAACGCTTTCCGACCGTCTGCATGTTTGAGTCATTTGGTTTTGGTAGCGATCAAGAGCAACAACGACTGTTAAAGCGAATTAGTGAAAACTGGCTAATTCCGGATGGCGTTTTGATCCTTGATGTGTATCATCCCATGGGACCAATTCTAGCAGCTGGAAAAAAACAGGAACTTGATAAATTGGAAAACGTAGCTGGTTCGATGGATATGACAGATTATTCATATTACGATCCAATCAAGAGTCGCTGGATAGATATTTGGGAGCCTAAGAATGAGAAAGAAAACAAGAGGATGCAATCCATCCGGTGTTACACACCAGCTGATTTCATCCTTTTGGCAGGGAGTTGTGGGCTATCCATAGAGAAAATGATATTCTGCGATAAGGAGATTGATTTCGAAAACCCAGAAGTTACTACTGAGAATGTGTTTACAACGGATGAAGGGTCTTATTCTTACACCGTCATTCTGAGAAAATTAGAGTAGATTAAGACTAAACAACCATTCCTCTCCGGGGAATGACTTAACTATCACTTGACCTGGTTGCATCATTTCGCTGTCACAGGTCTACTAACGTAACCAAATTTCCTCCGGCTTCTTCATAAAGTTTCCCCACAAGCCATGCAGAATTTCAGAGCTTGTGTGTAAAACATGTCCGAGACATGGGAAACTGACGGTCGGGCGTGGATGGTTTTGGCGTTTTCCGGGCGTTCCTTCGATTAATTGCCGCTGAATCGCCAAATATAAAATTGCTTGTTTCTCCCCTTGACTTCGAGTTAACTCCAAGTATTACAATATTTTTAATCTTGATTAAGGAGAACGAGAGATGAACAAAAAAGTGCTGATTGCCTATTTTTCCCGCGCCGGAAACAACTATGTAGGCGGGGCTATTGTCAATTTGACTGTTGGCAACACAGAGGTTGCTATGAATACCGTAGAGAAACTGACTGGCGGCGAGATGTTCAGGATTGACCCGGTGAATAAATATGCTGCCGATTACACGGAATGCACCGAGGAGGCGCAGCAGGAGCTTCGCGCTAACGCCCGCCCCGAGCTGGTGGGATACCTGGATACTATTGACGACTTTGACGCGATTATTTTGGGTTATCCAAATTTCTGGGGCACAATGCCGATGCCGGTTTTCACGTTCCTTGAACGATATGACTTCTCCGGAAAGTTAATCCTGCCTCTTTGCACCCATGAAGGCAGCGGAATGGGGCGAAGTGAGGGCGACATTAAGAAGCTCTGCCCAGGCGCGGATGTGCGTCCGGGGTTAGCAATCCGCGGCAGTTCAGTCAAAACCGCGGCAAACGACATCGAAAACTGGTTAAAGAAAGAGGGAGTGATCGGTTAGCCTCACTTTCTCCAACCCACAGGTTATCGCTCGATTTGCCCGGAACGCTCCGCGAGCCCACCAATTGCGCAACCGTTCCGAAGCAAATCCGTGAGAAGCACGAAAAAGAAGGAAAAATGAAAAAAATATTCTTATCAATAATAATCCTCGCGGTGGTTCTCTCGATTAGTTCCTGTTCTACCCCCGCTGCCACTATTCAAGCGGAGCAATCTACTCCAACTGAGGTCGTCCCAAGCCAGACCGTTGAACCGTCTGAGACCCCCCAGGTTACAGCGACGTCCCCGGCAACAGCAACCGAACCTGATCCCGCCCAAACCACAGACGACCCCCAGGCATCAGACGCAGCACCGAAGGTTTTGATTGCCTTTTTCTCCCGCGCGGGCGAAAACATTAACGTCGGTTTCATTGAAAAGGGCAACACCCATGTCATCGCCGTGATCATTGCCGAACTAACCGGGGCGGAAATGTTCAAAATTGAAACTGTCACCCCCTATCCCGAATCCTATTCGGAAACTACGGATATCGCCAAACGCGAACAGGACGAGAATGCCCGTCCGGAGCTTTCCACCCATGTAGAAAATATGGACCAATACGACATCATCCTCCTCGGCTATCCAAACTGGTGGGGAACCATGCCCATGGCAGTCTTCACCTTTCTGGAAGAATACGATTTTGCCGGGAAGACCGTCATCCCCTTCTGCACACATGAAGGCAGTGGGCTTGGGCGGAGCGAGAGGGACCTCGCATCTCTCTTGCCGGAAGTGACTCTGATGGACGGTCTCGCGATCCGCGGTTCAAATGTAAACTCCGACCAGGCGAGGCAATCTGTTAGCGACTGGTTGAGAGAGCAGAGTCTGATTCCGTAAAAAGCTGCTTTCTGGAAGCCCGCGATACTGAGAATTTGATGTCCTCTCTGGACACTGAGACTAACGATAAAGGATAGAGTTGAATGCGCCATAAAGCCGGGTTAAAGTTGCTTTTGGATGCGGTGATGACGATCCTGATGCTGCTGACTTGTGCCTATCAACTCACCGGCAATATGGCACACGAGGTGCTGGGCATGGTTGTCTTTGCCCTGTTCATTCTGCATAACTTGCTAAACAAACGCTGGTACTCAACCCTGCAGAAAGGAAAATACACCAAACGCAGGAAGGCGGGCGTTGTGGTGAACTTATTGTTCCTGCTGGATATGGCGGTTTTGGCGCTTAGCAGCGTGTTGATTTCCCGCGATGTTTTCGGTTTTCTTCATCTTGAAGGCGGGGCTGTTTCACGCCAGCTTCACATCCTTTCCTCCTACTGGGGTCTGATTTTCCTTTCCATGCACCTTGGGCTGCATTGGAGCATGATAATCCGCGCGTTTCAAAGCCAACCAGCCTCAGAGCCCAACAGCCGCGCGCGCCAATGGGCTTCGCGGATGCTCGCCTTGTTCATTTCCGCGTATGGCGTGTTCGCGTTCATCGAGCTGGAAATTGGCCAAAAACTGATCCTGTATTATTCGTTTGGATATTGGGATTTCGGCAGGGATGCCTTATTGTTCTTTATCGATTTACTGGCGGTTATGGGTTTGATTGTGTGCCTGACGTATTACTCTATGAAAACCAAGGAGTTGGCAGCCAAAGCTTCTCAAGGCGCCGAACGGAGCCTAAGAGAGTAGATGAGCACGAATGTTCGGCAAAATCCTGGCCAAAATACGATTGAGCCGGGGAGGTCGCCAAATTTGAGGAAATTTGCTGTACCAATCTACTAATTGGCCCTTGACTTAGAGCTAACTTCAAGTGTTAAACTGAAAGAAGATTTTTGACCAATCTTTACCATACAGTTTCTTCCATCACAGTCACCTGATTGATGGAGAAGGGAGTATCCAATGAATAATAAATTGTCACGACGCGAGTTTGTCCGATTGGCTGGGTTGACATCGGCTGCTTTTCTGACCGCGTGCCAGAGAATTCTCCGCCCAACACCGACAGTCACCCTACCAAGCTCTACCGAAACCCCAACGAGGCTTCCGGAACCGAGCGCGACAGGGCTGGCGACTCCATCATCAAGCCCAACATCCCAAGCAACACACACACCGACGGGAAGCGCTTTGCCTGTTGTTATAGGACCTCAGTGATCGATGCTGATGGACTTATGAACATCTACAACGCTCTCGGGCGTGCTGCAACGGGAAAGGTTGCCGTAAAAATTTCCAGCGGCGAACCTGGTGGGCATCACTACCTCTCCCCCGAACTGATCGCGCCGTTGGTGCAACAGGTTAATGGCACCATCGTGGAATGCAACACCGCCTACGGGGGCGGGCGCTCCAACACTGCTTCGCACATGAAGGTGATGCAGGATCACGGCTTTGCAGCCATCGCCCAGGTGGATGTCATGGACGCGGAAGGGACGATGAGCCTGCCGATTTCGGGAGGAAGCCATCTACAGGAAGACATCGTTGGTTCTCACTTTGCTAACTATGATTTCGTGATCGACCTGGCACATTTCAAAGGGCACGCCATGGCTGGTTTTGGTGGCGTAATCAAGAATATGTCAATCGGGATTGCCTCTTCGACGGGGAAAAGCCTGATTCACTCCGCCGGAACGGCAACCACCGGCTTTGGGAGGGGCACCCCACAGAATGATTTCCTTGAATCCATGGCGGAAGCCGCTAAAGGCGTGGCGGAATATATGGGCGAGAAAATCCTCTATATCAACGTCATGAATAACCTCTCCGTGGATTGCGATTGCGACAGCCATCCTGCCGCTCCAACCATGAACGATATCGGCATTTTGGCTTCCCTGGACCCTGTCGCGCTGGACCAGGCATGCGTGGACCTTGTTTATGCCGCAGCCGATGGAGGCGACCTGATCCAGAGAATGGAATCGCGCAATGGCATCCACACCCTGGAGCATGCCGAAGCAATCGGGTTGGGCAACCGAAAATATCAGATGGTCAGCATTGACTGATAAACGTCGTTTTCAAATTAGGTTGGCGGAGAAACTTTCTTTGCCGACCGCGAATAAAAAGGAAGGAAAGAAAAATGGTCACATTCAAATTAAGTAATGGTGTTGAGATGCCGGCTTTGGGCTATGGCGTCTTTCAGATCAGCGACATGGCGGTTTGTGAACAAGGCGTGATTGACGCGATTCAGACAGGCTACCGGCTGATTGATACTGCTGCTGCTTATCGGAACGAAGAAGCCGTTGGCAGAGCAATAAAGAAAAGCGGCGTTCCAAGGAGCGAACTCTTCATCACAACCAAACTATGGATCCAGGACCAGGGTTATGACAACGCGAAAAAAGCGTTTCAAACCTCATTGGAAAAATGCAGTTGGACTATCTTGACCT
>JAYFQB010000127.1:0-9117 GCA_034927385.1 Anaerolineaceae bacterium
CTACAACTGTTTTTGGTATGAATATTTCATTAGCTAATGAAGTCGGTGGAAATATCATGCATCAGATTGAGAGTGAATACCAAAACGAAAATGCTTTGTCTGTAACAGAAACCACTGAGGTTCAATTAGTGACGCCGCCAAATTACATTGTAACCCATTATATTTTTTGGGAAGAAACTTATATCTCCGCTACCGTGAAGTTTCGTTTCATTGAAACGACTCACTTGGATTACCCCATATCGGTATCACTTAATAACCGAAAAAGTAGCGCAGTTGCTTGCGATTCTATCATTCCTGACCAACAGGGGATTGTTGAGCCACCGCTAACCAGTACGACCGACCTTCCTTCGGTGACAGATGAAGAAGACACCCCAATCCGCCAACATCATGATATCTCAGCAGGTTCAGGCGTTTTCGAGAATGCAACTTACTCTGATGGATTGGCTCCATATTCTTATGATTGGCTCGTTTCAAATGGAAAGTTCAACATTCAACGAGTAAGAAAAGAAGAAAATCCAAATGGCTGTGCAGTAGCCCTTTATTCAAGTAACAAAGTATGGTTTACAGGAGATTACAACCAAGAGCTTTTGATAAATGGGCAAATTGTAGGTGTTTACAAAAAACCAGCCAATGCTCACGGATATGTATTAACAGTGACTATTGAGCAAGGGGACATTGTTTGTGTCTCGAGTAATAATTTACTATTCTTTTCCTTAATTTTTGGCCCTGATATTTATTACCAGTACGACAGCTATTGCTACCGTGGGCTTTGTGATTGAGTTGTTTGGGTTTATGAACATTGGTTAAGGATAAAAAATGAACGAACAAACAAAGAGAAACTTGACTGAAATCATCATTTCGTTAATTCACGCATTTGCGATTATCGGTGCTGCCTATTTGGGTAAGAGCGCTATTACTACGATTTCAGCAGAAATACGTCAAACATCAGCAGTCAATCTGTCGGTTAGTAACCAACTAGGTTCGGATGATTTTGCTCAAAATCTGAGTGGAGACCATGAGTTATTCGGTGATGAGGATTCGGAATCACCAGTCGAGGTTTCTGAAAAAAACGAAACCAACCAAAATTCTGAAATTTGTGTGGATTCTAACTGGCGGTATTGCTGGGCAATAGATGATGCCAAGAAACAAATTGTGTGGGTAGGCGATTCCTCCATCAATGCAGATATTGGTATGGATGGAGAGCCGTTAACTCTGATACGAAATGGCTATTCTGCAAAGGTTTTTATATCGCAAGAGATGACCATCAATATATGTGTTGGTGCAATTGATGGAGAAGCAGTGCTTGGGAGTTGTCCAGTTGAAATTTCATTGAATCCTGGAACACATATAATCTCTTCTCCTGGACCTAGCGGAGGATTTCGCATCAAAAAGTAAAAATTCAGCGTTCATTTCTTAGATTGTTCATAGGAGGTGTGTCTGCCGGCTTGGTGGTCTCTGGTTAATAGTTAAAGCACAGCATCCGCTGTCGTAAAAACTCTTAAATCAACAGCTAAATCAACCAGGAAGGGTTGAGCACATCAATATTGTTTTGATTTGTTTCCGATATGGGGAAGTAATAAGTCCCAACATAACGTGGGCGACTTAATCATGCAGCATTACATTGACGCATTATGGTTGGGCAGTCATGGAGGGTTGCCTAATCTTGGACTTGGCATGGACTTGATCGGGGGATAATAATCTGCTGAATTATAATGTCATCGCGATGGAAAATATGTCGATCAAACTTTTACATTTAAGAAGTTTGCGGTTTTAAATATCGATACCTTAGATAATCTATCGCAACTCTGATAATAATCTGCAATAATTAAGATCAGAGAGGTGAAACTATGTTTGATGGAAAATTTACGACAGCAAATCCCAAAACCGCAAGCAACCTGAAGATCAGCAAGCGCGTTGGGTTATTCATTCTGATAGCCCTTGCAGTCATCATCCTGGCAACTTCACTGTTTTACGAAATACCGGCAGGCAATATTGGTGTGGTGTTGCGATTCGGCGCAGTTGAGCGGGTTTCTTACCCGGGCATAAACGTCAAACTTCCGTTCGTGGAACGGGTGGTTCTGATGAACGTCCGAACGCAAAAAGATGAAGTCCAGGCGACCGCCATGTCCGAAAACTTGCAGGTGGTAACATCCCTGATCGCGGTTAACTATCACCTGGACGGAACCCGCGCGAAGGAAGTCTTCGAAAGTGTTGGTTCGGATTACACCAATATCATCGTCGCGCCGGCAATTCAGAACACATTCAAAGCCGTAACAGCGCAATTTTCCGCTGAGGAGCTGATCACCAAACGCGATGAAGTGCGGCTGTTGGCTGAGGAAGAGCTCACAAAGCAACTGGGACCCTATTTCATCGTGGTTGAGAACTTTAACATTGTCAATTTTGATTTCTCAACGGAATACCAGCAGGCGATTGAAGCAAAACAGGTAGCTCAGCAGCAGGTGGAAACCTCCAAACAGAAGCTGGCACAGGCGGAAATCGATGCCCAGACGGTTATCGCGCAGGCAAAGGGTCAGGCAGACGCGCAAAAGGCACTGAACCAGACCGGAGCACTGACGCCGGAATACCTGCAATACCTTTTCCTGACCAAGTGGAACGGCATCCTGCCCCAGGTGATGACCGGCGGAAGCGATACGATGATTGACGTCTCGCGGTTCCTGAACCTGCCCACACAGGAACCGTAACACAATACCAAACGTATACAAGAAAAGCAGTATTCTTGTTGATAAATGATAGAATGCCATTAATTGTTAGGTTATATAAAGGAGTATGAAATAATGTCAAAATTTGAACGAGAAGTTGAAATTGACACCCCGGCAGCCAATGCGTGGACTGTGCTGATCAATGCCAGCCTTTGGCCTCAGTGGTTCCCCTATATGGACAGCGTCTCAAACGTTGTGCCACTGAAAGAAGGAGCCGTGATCAACTGGGAAAATGACGGCAAAACCGGCACAGCCAAAGTAACAAAACTGGCTCCCGAAAAGGAACTGGTTATTCTGACTGAGTTGGATGGCGACAAGGATTCCCACACATTCACCTTACGGTCAAGCGGCGGCTTTTTTGGGCTGGCAGCGGACGAAGCCAAGTTGGAATACCACCTCGACACGCTGACTGCTGGCGGTATTGTTGGCCGCTTTATTACTGGCGGCAACCCGCGTGATATGCTGCGGGTCAAGAACGCGACAAATGCCTTTCGTAAACTGGTCGAAGCCCAGTTCCCAAAGGCATAGTCTCAGAAGGTTTTTCGATAAAGGAATGGAGAAATAATGGGCTTATTTATATCAATTTTGGTAGGTTTAGTGGCTGGCATGGCTGGCTCGTGGCTGATGAAAACCAACAACAAATGGTACATCGACATTCTGCTTGGGATTGCCGGCAGTATCGTCGCGGGCTGGATAACCAGCTTACTGCTCGGTGTGAACCTGGTGTCGGGCTTCAATTTGCCTACGCTCTTGGTCTCCACGGGCGGCGCGGTGCTCGTGTTGTTCATATATCGCTGGTTCAAGAACCGCAAATAACATTTTCGTGAACGAATAAAGCCGGAGTTAATTCCGGCTTTATTCGTTTCTGGAAGCAAGTTTCCGGGGCTCATCTCCTCGAAATGGACTAAAATCAATTTACATCATTTATTATTGATAGCTCGTTGATCGAAGATAGGAAGGTAATCATGTCTGATCAAATCCCTGAAGTAAACGCGGGTCGGCGGCGCAAGAGCAGCAGCAGCCCAACCACGCAAGCGGAACGACCAAACCGCAAACCAACAGGCTCGGGGAGCTCAAGCCCGAGACCGACTTCGTCTCCATACTCAGGAGGTTCCAGCCAAACTGGTGGGGGGTACTCTTCCAGTTCCTCTTCAAGCGGCAGCGGCGGCTTGGGCGGGCTTGGCGGATTGGTTGGGGGGCTGGCGAGCCGCGGCGGCAGCAAGCGAAGCTGTGGCGGCGGGCTGTTCGGGATCATCATCTTGGTGATTGTTCTGTTTTTCCTCCTGAGAGGATGCCTGGGAAGTTCGTTCTTATCTGATCTGACCGAATATGAAGAAGTCCCCACCCAAAGCGTGCCGGTCTACACCGAACCGACCCAGCCAGCCCAGGCGCGTGTCACAAGCACTCCCTGGCCCACAGCCATCAATACAGGGGAGAATTCCGGGCAAAAGTGGCTGGTAATGATGTATCAGGATGCCGATGACCAATCACTTGAACGCGATATCATGATGGACCTGAACGAAATGGAGATGATCGGTTCCACCGATCAGGTCATGATCGTCACCCAGATAGACCGATTCCGCGGCGGATACTCCGGCGATGGAAACTGGGACTCAACCCGGCGCTACCTGGTGACATACGATGATGACCTCAATAACCTTGGCTCTGAGCTGCTGATGGACCTCGGCGAGAAGAATATGGGAGACGCCAACACACTCTCGGACTTCCTCACCTGGGCGATCCAGACCTATCCGGCAGACAAGTACATCCTGATCATGTCGGACCACGGCATGGGTTGGCCTGGCGGCTGGAGCGACCCCAGCCCCGCTCAACGTGACAGAAGCACGAACGCGCCTTTGGTCTCGGCGATGGATGACGACATCATCTACCTCAACGAGCTGGAATCGGCATTAGCAACCGCCATAAACCAAACCGGCATCGAAAAGTTTGACCTGATCGGTATGGACGCCTGCCTGATGAGCCAGATGGAGGTCTACACCGCCCTGGCACCATACGC
Organism: Anaerolineaceae bacterium; assembly: GCA_034927385.1. GTDB lineage: Bacteria > Chloroflexota > Anaerolineae > Anaerolineales > Anaerolineaceae > Mesolinea. The sequence goes on from JAYFQB010000127.1 coordinate 4,738, forward strand.
GCGCTACGCGGTTGCCTCCGAAGAGACCGAACCCGGGCTTGGCTGGGCGTATAGCGCCTTCCTGAGCCTGATGGTTTACAACCCGGATGTGACAACCGCCGAAATCGCGGCGAATATCGTCGACTCCTACATCAGTCAGGATCAACGCGTGGTTAATGACCAGGCTCGGGCGGAATTTTTGGCGCAAAACTCAAGCGGCGGCGGTTGGTACGTTAACCGCATGAGTGCCGAACAGTTAGCCTCGCAGCTTGAACAAAACATCACCCTGACAGCTGTAGACCTCCAGCAGCTTCCGCAGCTCTTGGACGCGCTAAACCAGTTCGCTTATCACCTGCAGAGCGTGAATCAGCAGGCGGTGGCAAAAGCACGCACGTACGCTCAATCCTACACGTCCATCTTCGGCAGCAATGTTCCAGCATCTTTCATCGATCTGGGGCATTTTGCCGCCCTAACAGCCAAGTATGCCGGCGATAGCAGTACGCGCAGCCAGGCTAACAACCTCCTCGATGCCATCTCTCGTGTGGTTGTGGCTGAGAAACATGGTCCGACCAAACCAGGATCAACAGGGATCGCGGTTTACTTCCCCAACTCCCAGCTCTACAGCAACTCCTCAACGGGCATGGCTTCCTACTCCGTGATTGCCAAGTCGTACAGCCAGGCGTCGCTTTGGGATGACTTCCTGGGCTACCACTATGCCGGACGGAAGTTCACGGCAACTGCCGCGGAAGCTGTCAGCGTCAGCCGAGCCAGCCAGATCCCGGGTGCTGGAACCATCACGGTTTCGAACATCAGCGCGAGTGCCAGCAGCGTGGCTTTGGGTGACTATGTCACGTTGAGCACCACCATCTCCGGTGAGAACATCGGTTACATCTACCTGTTCACAGGCATGGTGGACAGCGAATCGAACAGTATTTTTGTCGCTGACACCGATTATCTCGAAAGCCCAACCACTGGCACAGAAGCTGGGGTTTATTACCCGGTTTGGCCCGACGCGCAGACCTTTAAGCTCAACTTTGATTTCGAGCCGCTGGTGTTCACCATCACCGATGGGACCGAATCCGGCATCGCGCTGCTCAACCCGGTTTCCTATGGGGCATCGGCAGACCAGGCGGTTTACGCGGTGGACGGCACCTATACCTTCACGGAAACCGGCGAAACCCGTACCGCTCAACTCCTGTTCAAGGATGAATACCTGTTCCAGGTGATGGGTTTTGTGGGTAACAGCACGGCTGGAGCCGCTTCGGAAATCACCCCGAACCCCGGCGATACGTTCACAATCGCCTATAAGTGGCTGGATCTGGATTCCAATGGCTCCGTCAGTGCGATCTCAGCCAGCGAGGGCGACGTTCTGACCTTTGGCAGCAAACCCTTCCAGTGGAAACAGGAATATCTGCCCAGCGGGAACTATCTGGTTGGTTTCCTCGTTGCGGATATGGATGGGAATGTGACCCCGGTCTACACAACCATTACGGTTAAGTAGCCTTAATGTTCAAGCAAAAACCAGGTCTGCAACCGCAGACCTGGTTTTGTTTGGGGCAAATCCCTTTCCGGGGCACAGCTGAATGATGCCGAAGGGTATCGGGGGGCGAAGCCGGCAGGCAGTCGGTATGCTATAATCACCCATTGTGGGCAGTTATAGAGGTTTTGTAACAGCTCAACTTTTTGGTTATAACGACATACAGGGACAAATTTATGTTTAAAAAAATCGGAGAAGTCTTCAAAGCTGACTCTCATAAGAAGAAAATTGACAAGCTTGTTGTCATCGTGGATCGGATCAACGCCTTAGAACCTCAGTTTGAGAAGCTTAATGACGAGCAGTTAGGCGCAAAAACCAATGAATATCGCGCGCGCCTCGAGAAAGGCGAATCCCTCGATGACCTCCTCCCGGAGGCTTTCGCTACGGTACGGGAAGCTGGCAAACGCGTGTTGGGGCAGCGCCCCTACGACGTTCAGCTTATCTGCGGCATTAACCTGCACCAGGGAGGCATCTCCGAGCTGCGCACCGGAGAAGGAAAAACTCTCTCCGCCACATTGCCGCTTTACCTCAACGCCCTGGAGGGCAAAGGCGCCCACCTGATCACCGTCAACGACTACCTTGCCAGGCGTGACGGACGGTGGATGGGCGCGATTTTTGGCATGTTGGGGTTGAGTGTGGGCGTCCTGCAATCCGCGGGCAGCGCGGAAGGCAACGAACGGGCTTATATCTTTGACCCAAATGAAAAGTCTCTGGCAGAAGCCACAGATTTGCTCCGACCTGTCCATCGTAAGCAAGCCTACCTGGCTGATATTACTTATGGAACCAACAGCGAGTTTGGCTTCGACTACCTCCGCGACAATATCACGATGCGCTGGGATCAGCGCGTGCAACGCGGGCACCATTTTGCGATCATCGATGAGGTCGACAATATTCTGATCGATGAGGCGCGAACGCCTCTGATTATCTCAGGACAGTCACACGAAGACTCCGAAAACTACATCCGCATGGCTCAAATCGTTAGGGCACTCAACGATGAGGATTACGAAGTTGAAGAAAAAGATCAGACCGTGAGCCTGACTGAGATCGGTATTGGGCATGTGGAAGAAATGCTTGGCGAGCCGCTCTCCGACCCCGAGCGACCGGAAGATATCAAACCCGAGCAAGCCCGGTTGATGGGCTTCCTGGAGCAATCTCTGAGAGCGAGATTCCTTTTCCGCCGGAATAAGGAATATATCGTTCAAAACGGCGAAGTCATCATCGTGGACGAGTTCACCGGGCGCATGATGCCCGGAAGGCGCTGGTCGGACGGTCTGCACCAAGCGGTGGAAGCCAAAGAAGGTCTGAAGGTTCAGGCAGAAAACATCACCCACGCTACCGTCACTATCCAAAACTACTTCCGTATGTACAAAAAACTGGCTGGAATGACCGGTACAGCTTTAACTGAAAAAGAGGAATTCTTCCGCATTTACGGTTTGGATGTGCTGGCAATTCCGACCAACCTTGAATACCAGGCGATCCGCCAGGATTCGGGCTTGAAAGCCGAAGAAGTTAAGGACGACGAAGGCTACAAGTACACCTACTATTACGCCAACAGCGATTCCAAGAGGAAACCCTTGTTCTTTAAGCGCAAGGACTATCCGGATGTGATTTACCGGACAACCGAAGGAAAAACGCGCGCGATTGTGCTCGAAATTATCCGCTACCACGTAATTGGCAGACCGCAGTTGGTTGGCACCACCTCCGTTGAAAACTCCGAGCGGCTTTCGGAGCGTTTGAGCTCCGATATGGTGCGCCGCATGCTGCAGGTGAAACTTGTGCGCCAGGCTTGGTTTGCCTCCAAAGGGCTGAATGAGGCGGATTTTGTGGACCAACCTGAGCTGAAAGCTTTAGGTGAACCTCTGGATAAGTTGCGAATGCCGGAACTGCGCCGGCTTGCCACCCAACATGGGATGACTACACTCGACCTGGCTGATGAGAGTAATAAGACCAACCTGCTGACTATGCTCAGGCTGGAAGAAAAAGATTGGAACCGCTTAAAGGCACTGTTCGAGAGCGGGATTCCCCACCAGGTTTTGAACGCCCGCAAGCACACGGAAGAGTCCCTGATTATCGCTGGGGCTGGCGCGTTTGGCGCTGTGACAATTGCCACGAACATGGCAGGTCGCGGTGTGGATATTAAACTGGGCGGGGAACTCTCCGAAGGTCTGCTTTCGCGCGTGAATCAGGTGCTGGCGGAGAAGACCACCGCCGATCCATACAACATGACCATGCCGGAACGGCTGCAGGCGGTGAAGGGGTTGGACACCGAGCTGGACGAAAGCCAGCAAGAAGCGGTGGATGGCTTTGTGGTCTATATGGACAACATGGCGAAGGTGCGTGAACTGGGCGGTCTACACGTGATCGGTTCAGAGCGGCACGAGGCACGCCGCATCGACAACCAGCTGCGCGGTCGTGCCGGACGTCAGGGCGACCCTGGCTCCTCACGTTTTTACCTTGCGCTGGATGATGACCTGATGCGGATGTTCGGCGGGCAGCAGATGGAAGGCTTGCTTGAACGTTTTAAAATCGATGAAAACATGCCAATCGAGATTTCGTTGGTAAATAAGCTGGTTGAACAGTCCCAAACGCGTGTGGAAGGCGCAAATTTTGACGTACGCAAGCATCTTTTGGAATACGACGATGTGTTGAACGCGCAGAGAAACCGCATTTACAGCCAGCGGGACAAAATTTTTACCAAAGATGACCTTCATGAAGATGTCAATGAGATGCTGGATACCGAGCTCAGCGCGAGAATTCGCGCCTGTCTCGAGGATAAAGAGGGTCCCTGGAAGCTTCTGGGCTACCTCGAAGATACTCAGCCAGCCATACAGACAGATTTTGGCAGTTATCCGAGTTATTCCCTG
>JAYFQB010000273.1:0-12541 GCA_034927385.1 Anaerolineaceae bacterium
TTCGAGTCCTATATGGCGGAAATCGGGATGGTGTTGGATGAAGTTCGGTTCCATCTCCGCCACCTCCCGCGCTGGAGCAGAGATAAGCGAGTTCCCACACCCCTGGCGCAATTCCACGCGGTCAGTTTTCTGTCCCCTGAGCCTTACGGGGTGGCGCTGATAATGTCCCCCTGGAATTACCCGATATTACTCTGCCTTGACCCGCTGATCGGCGCAATCTCCGCCGGCAACTGCGCGGTGGTCAAGCCCAGCGCCTACACTCCCGCAACCAGCGCCGTGATCGCGGAGATGCTGCAAGCAACCTTCCCCGCGGAATATATCACGGTGGTGCAGGGCGGGCGGGAGGAGAACACAGCCCTGCTCGAACAAAAATTTGACTACATCTTTTTCACCGGATCCATATCGGTGGGCAAGGTGGTCATGCAAGCCGCCGCGAAAAACCTTACTCCGGTTACGCTCGAATTAGGCGGAAAAAGCCCTGCGATTGTGGACGCCAGCGCGGACCTGAAACTCGCTGCCAGGCGCATTGCCTTTGGAAAGCTGCTCAATGGCGGCCAAACCTGTGTCGCGCCGGATTATGTGTTGGTTGAAGAAAGCGCGCGCGACCGATTGATCCAATATTTCCGCGAGGTTTTGGCGGAAAGCTTCCCAAATGGCGATTATTCCGACCATGTGCGCATCGTCAACGAAAAGCACTACGAGGAGAAAAAAGCGCTTTTACATGGGCAGAAAATTGCCTTTGGCGGTGAGTTTGACGACGAACGCCACACGCTGGAACCAACAGCCCTGATTGATGTGGACCCGGATTCTCCGGTGATGCAGGAAGAAATCTTTGGCCCAATTCTGCCCGTGCTCACATGGAAGAATCTTGATGAAGCGATCGATTTTGTACGCAGCCGACCCAAACCGCTGGCGCTTTACCTCTTTACCGGGCAAAAGGAAGTCGAGAGAAGGGTGTTAGATACCTGTTCTTTTGGTGGCGGCTGCATCAACGACACCGTCATCCACCTCGCCTCATCACATCTGAGTTTTGGCGGCGTGGGACTCTCGGGCATGGGCAGCTATCACGGCAAGAAGAGTTTCGACACCTTCACCCACTACCGCAGCATCGTGCGCAAGTCCACCTGGGTGGATTTACCGTTCCGATATTTTCCGTACACAGAGAAAAAGGCAGGCGTCATTCGTTGGTTCTTAAAGTAAGGCATAAGCGCAGGTGAAAAGCTCATGAAAAAGCAACTGATTGTAATAACGGTACTCATTTTACTGGCAGCGAGTTTTTCAAGCTGTCAGCCCTCATCCAGCAGCCAACCCACAGCCGAAGTAAACCAGGCAACCAGGTCAGCCGGGGCGACCGCGCAGGCACAACTGAACCTGCTCCAGATCGAAGCCTTCGAGCTTGAGAGAGAACTGGATGAAAACTTCTCTGAACACTATGTCGGTATTTCTACCGAAAGTTATCCGGCTCTGAAAATCATCATCTATCTGACCGGAGCGAGCAAAGCAGGCCTGGAACCTTTTGTGAAAGACACTGCCTTGTTTGAGGCGATTGAGGTCAGAGAAGAGCCAATCTCACGTCAGTCCCTGCGAAGTATACGCGAAGCATTCAAAGCGGATCTGGACGAGGCTGAGGTGACTTATACGACAGCAATCAAGATGGAACCCGCGCGGTTACAGGTGTATGTTTACAACATCCCGGAAGCGCAGGCAAAGTTGATGGCAGCCGGCGTTCCCATCCCCGAGCATGTTGAGTTTGTTCAGATGGAAAACCTGCCCGAAGGCGGCTGAGACACCTAAACCACACTCTGCCGGAGGCAGAGTGACCCTAAACCAGGGGGCATCTGAGTGGGGCAACCCCCAATAGAAACGCCCGCGTCTTTGAGGTGTTCCCGTGCCAGCTTTGCTATTCTGTTTAATTGTTGGTTTTCTCAAGATCACATGGCGGGATCTCAGTTTGGGAATGATTTGTGGAGTGCAGGTCCGCCTGGTGAAAGAGGTAGTGCTGACTCTGAGATGTAACGCTGTTGGACCAACAAGCAAAGGGGCAAAGTTAACCAGCTATCCCTCGAAAACGACCATCTACCCGAAAACGAATGGTTTTTGGAACAATCCCTTATATACTCTTGCCATCAAGAGAGGAAAAGCCTATGAAAATTGAAGTGAAGATCGAGAATGATTGTAAAGAACCAAAAGTCGTCATCCTGACTGATCGCATGTCGGACGAAGTGAATGAGATCATCAGGAAGCTTTCTGAAAACATTCCCCAGATGATTGCTGGTTTCCAGGATGATCTGCTGAAGGTTTTGGATCAGGAGGAAATATTCCATCTCTTTACCGAAAATGGGAAAGTTTATGCCCGCACGGGCGATGGAATGTATGGCTTACGCACAAGGATGTACGAGTTGGAAGAGAGATTGGATAAGAACACCTTCGTGCGAATCTCCAACTCGGAAATCATCAATCTGAAGAAAGTCCGGGCATTTGACCTAAGCCTGGCAGGCACCATCCTGGTGTCGCTAACCAATGGCACGATCACCTATGTTTCCAGGCGTTATGTGCCGAAAATCAAACAAGTTTTGGGTATTTAGAAACGAGGACGAGATGAAAAAGACGGTTGTGTTACGAAGTTTGTTGGGCGCGCCTTTGGGGCTGGCTTTGGGCTACTTAATCTCCATCGTTATCTCCTTGATCCAGGGAGAAGGCGTATACAATCCAACCGCTCCCGCGTTGGTGGCGGCGATGGGAGGGGAATTGAGGGCGGTAGTTTTCCAGGCTGTGATCACGATGGTGTATGGAATGGTTTGGGCGGGTACGTCGGTGATTTGGGAGATGGAAAATTGGAGTATTCTGCGGCAGACAGTGACCCACCTGCTGATTACATCCCTTGCAACACTCCCAATCGCGTATTATCTGCATTGGATGGAGCATAGCGTACGAGGTGTGTTGGTGTACTTTGGGATTTTCTTCCTGATCTACTTGCTGATCTGGCTCTCCCAGTATTCAGCGATGAAAAAGAGAGTCCAGCAGTTCAATGCCAGGGTCAAAGAAAAAAACCAGAGCGCTAAATAGCAATAAGTTTAACATAGGCAGCAAAGCCAGGCGGGTGCCCGCCTGGCTTTTTTGTTCATGCCGTTAATGGGAAAAGGCTTGTTCGAGGCACCTGCCAGCCTCCCAATAATCTGTTAAACAAAAACAGCCTTTCGGCTGCTTTTAGTGGACCCAGAGAGATTCGAGCTGTGCGGAGCCTTCTGGCTTTAGCCAGAACCGGCCTTCTCAATAATCTGTTAAACAAAAACAGCCTTTCGGCTGTTCTTAGTGGACCCAGAGAGATTCGAACTCTCGGCCTTCTCAATGCCATTGAGACGCGCTCCCAACTGCGCTATGGGCCCTTGTTTACTCATTTTCTTCTGTTTCCCATGGCGCTTCCAACTCCCCCGTGAAGGGGACTTTGTGCGCTATGGGCCCTTGTTTACTCATTTTCTTTTGTTTCCCATGGCGCTCCCAACTCCCCCGTGAAGGGGACTTCGTGCGCTATGGGCCCTTTTTATGTTTTTTACGAGAGGCAATTAGCCTTTTCTCGAATGGACCTGGAGGGATTCGAACCCTCGACCTCTTCAGTGCGATTGAAGCGCGCTCCCAACTGCGCTACAGGCCCGTACTCCATCCAGATTTCAAGACTCAATATTCTACCGTTTTGAGTCCTGGATGTCAAGCTTTTTCTCCCCTCAACCTGTGAGCCGGTCAGCACATGGTATACACTTTGACTAAATGGATGAAAAAAGCCAACCCATGTCAGGCTGGCTTTACACTAATTCGGATGGATTTACGCGCCGGTGTTGGTGACAGAAGTTGTCTTCTTCTTGTCGTCCTTCACTTTGCGCTTTTCTTTGATGGACAGTTTTGGTTTCTTGCGTTCTTCTTTTCCTGCTTTATCTTTACTTGCCATATTGGACCTCCATTCAAGATTGAGATTAATATTAATTATAGCCGATAACTGGCTGATCGGCTAATTCCTGCCCATACAGCAGGTGCGCAGGCGCTGGAGGGTTTTGAGGCAGACCCAAGGAGCCATGAGCTGCGGCAAGCCTTGTTGTGATAAGAAGAACGTCCTAACCTTCAAGCCCAGGTCAACTGCGCGGCAGCGGTTATTGGCGGCGCGCAACGATAGAGCACTTTTACTCACCATTGATCACGGTGACTTTTCCGATTGTGTTCCATCCCATTTTTTCGACCCATACGTGGTCATTGGCAAACTGGATGGCATAACGCGGGTCGTTTTGTAGGGTTTCTGCAGGATCTGGCAGCCATAATGCGAGTTGGTACTCTCCCGCGGGAAGGTTAGCGGGCACGGCAAGCTCCACACTGAAAGAGTGTTCGCCAAATTCCCAGCCGCGCGGGTCGGCAGCGGCGCTCTGCTGGTAGAGGGGGCTCCCTGCCTGATTGACAAGCAACAGGTAAACCGGGCGGGGGAGAAGCGGAGATGCAAAACCGGTGTTCTGTAATGTTATATGGACAGATAAAACGCTTCCAGGTCTGACCTTAGGGGTAAACCTTGTTTCGAGGAGACTAAGCCGATAGCCTAAACGATTGCGGATCTCGGGATAGCATCCTTGGACTTTCCACACTTGGATTACATCCGGATGCCATTGATCATTGATGGCTGACCAGTGCATTAACTCCATTTCGTTCAGGGCAGTTTCACAATTACTGCGCGGTGGGTTGAGGTTGCATGTTTCCCCTGACATTGGGGTAAAGCGCGTTATCTCTGAAAGATACGTCTGCCAATCCACGCGCATGTTTACTTCGTAATCAGGCGGAGACGAATAAGTTCCCCAATCGTCGTCGCTGGCAAGGAAACAGTCGTTATGATGCCCCAAGCGTGCCTGATCGCTTTGCGTGAAAGCTTGCTCCTCAGATAAGGGTTGGGGGTACCAACTGATAATATCACCTGGGTAGCGAAATAGAATGGTGCGGTCCTTGGGATAAGAGGTAAAAAGCGCGTCTCGGATGAGGGCTTTGTTTTCTGCCATGTCGAGCGCGTTGGTCGAGGTGTGCCACTCGCCCCAGGCGCCAATGAAACCTGCTTCAAACCACACAATCACATCCTTGTTTTTTTCAAAATTCGGCGCAAGCTGCTTAATGTGGCGTAAAACTTGTGCCAATGAAGCATCGGGTTCAGAAATCGGAGTGGGTCCAGCGTTATACGAAACTCTCACAATGTACTTAATGCCTGCCTTGCGTGCCATCTCGAAAAAATTATCCAACCCGTTTAGAAACTCGAGTGGGATGTCTGCGGTTCGGTAGTGATCAAGGCGGATTGAAAAAAAGGCGAGAGTATCCCCTGTTTGGCGGACAAAAAATTCTGAGTCGTCCAATTCATCTTTCGTGCCATAAAACTCGATGCCCGAAAAAAACCCTCTTTCAGGGTTAAGGACTTCAGCAGAAGATGGCGTAAACACGACAACCCCTGGCACTGGCGTAGGAATGGCAGTGGCGGTTGGTTTTGGGGCGCAAGCGGCAAAACACAAAACCAGGGGAATAATAAGGAGGGTTAGGATGTGACGTAAACGCATGGAGTAATTATCCTATAACTGTTTGAACCCGCCAAGCGATTTGCGTAGCCCACACAGCCAGCAGTGCCTGGCGGCAAGCTTACTTTTACCTAATTGACCTCTTTCATGGTATACCCACTATGATCTCTATCCCGCGAGGTGAAAAATGGCAAAATTTAAGGTAGCGTCAGGGAACACGCAGCAAAAAGAACCCCCAAAAATACAAACAGTCTCCGACACAGTGGTCTTTTCATGCTATATTGCCAGCGCGGCAATTCTGGTGATTGCCATTATTGAGGCGGTCAAACAGTTCCAGCAGGGAAACTTTTGGGGTGGGATCGTCTACACAGCCCTGGCGATTGTCGGTGTGTTATTCTCGGTTTTCATCACCCTCTGGAACCGGCGTAATAAAAAGATTTTAAAGGAAAAGAAAAAGAAATAAACTGAAACCAGCCAGAAAAGTATCGGATCGCGAGCGTCAGCTCGACCTGGATTCGTTGTTTACCATGTTTCTGCTCATATTCTGGGAATATTTCTGGTAATCAGAATTAATCAGAGCTGTAAACAGGATGTCAATCAGGTTGAGCGTCGAGATCCGGCTCGACATGCCGCCCAAACGGTTCCACGATTCAGTCGAATCCACGAAAAGATTGTACTGACACAGCTCAACCAGGTCATTTGGCTTGACCGAGGTGATCGAAACGGTGCTGCTGCCCACCCGCACGAGCTCCCTGGCTATATCAAGCATTTCGGTAGTCTTTCCGGTGTAGGAGATGATAAACGCCAGGGTTTCGTCCTGATAGGCTTTCGCGTTTAGCATCATGGAAATTCGGTCGCCAAAAGCGCCGCTTGGAATGCTCAGACGCATGCACTTTATCTGGGCGTCCAGCGCGACCACATGCGAGGGACCCATCCCATAGAAATCAATCCGTTTTGCTTTGGACATGGAAGCGACAACTGCCAGGATATTCTCGGTGGTATTGGTGCTGATGGTATCCAGGATGGACTTGGCATTCTGATTGGAAACTTTGGCGACGATGTCGACCAGGGAGTCATAACGGTCGACCGGGGTCTGTGCAGTTTTAAGGATGGATTTTTGGTTGTAGCGCATGAGTTCGTAGGAGAGCTCGAGCCTGAAGTCGATATAGCTATCCATCCCAACTTTTTTACAGAGGCGTTTAACCGTGGCAGTGGAGGTGGAAGTCAGTTCAGCCAGCTCCACGATGCCGATGTTGACGATGTCGTTCAGATTGGCAAAAATGTACGCAACAATGTGCTGCTCGGAGGGGGTCAGGTCTTTGACCTCACGCATTTTGGTCAACAGATTCATGGCATAGCCTCAGTCTCCTGGCATGCGATAGGAACGGGCACACCGCAATGAATCATAACCTAAGGGTTATTTTATTTCCAGTATTCGCAGGTTTTGTTCCGCCTCGTCGATGATAGGGGCGTAATCACTGCCCGCGAGGAGCGGTTTTGCCTGTGCCAGATAGCCCCGGGCGGCTGTTTCATCCTCAGCAAACCAAGAGAGTTTGGCGAGTCGAAAAAGCCGAATGCCTTTTTGGACCGGGTTGGCGGTTGTGGCGGCTTTTGCCTGGAGAGTCTGGCGGTACTTTGGGTTCTTCTCGAGATATACCTGGATAATTTCTTCGCCCTCCTCGATCATCACGCGGTATTTCTCCACCTGATCCGCCTTGACTGAGTGCAGGTATGCCGATAGCTTCTCAAAACTGGCTTTGGCTTCAGCTATGTTGCCTGTGGACGCATAGAACGACATGCGCTTTTGCAAGTAATCGACCTTTTCGCGGGGCTGCAACCGCTGCCCGTCCAACCTTTCGATGAGGTGCTGGATTTCAGCGTCCTGCCCAAGACGCATTTGCGCGTCAAGCTGCATGAGCAGAATCTCATTCTTTCGGAAAACCCAGGTTAGCCTGCGATTGTTTTCCAGCCGCTCCAGGTAGAGAGCCGGGTTTGCATATTGCAGCGCCGCCAGCTCCTTTTCCGCTGAAGTCCGCAGCGATAGGGTAAGCCGGATCAGCAGGAAGGCAAGCAGAATCATCACGCCAAAGCTGATGATGGCGAGTTTGTAGGTTTCAAAAAAGGTGGAGAGGAAGGTTGTGTTCATGTGCGTTTACCAGGGAAAGAGAACGGGAGCCTGTGTTTACAAGCTCCCGTTTGGTGAGAACAAACTACATATTGTGGTTGCGGAGAACCGTTTCTGTGTAATCCGCATACACTTCGTGCATATATTCCTTCGGAACTTCGGTAACGTTGGGCGAAACAAAGATGTTCATCTTATGCCCAAGTTTCTGCAGGCGCAGCGCTGTTTCGGAGGCAATCGCCTGGGCAACACAGATGGCTGAGATCGTCGATGACGCGCCAACCTTCTGATAATAGCCGGGGATCACGACCAGGGCGTCTTCCAGCGGACTGCAGTTGTCGATGAGTACATCCGCGAGGTCGCCGAGTTTATTCCCGGAAGAGTGGTTAGCCTTGGCTGTCTTGTAGTTCTCTCCGCTGGTAATGGTGATAACTTTGAGACCTTTCGCTTTGGCATACATCGCGGCTTCGATCGGGGCGGCGTTCAGACCACCGTGCGAAAAAACGATCATCGCCTCGCCTTCCTGGAGGTTGTAGCTTTGCAGGAAGTTTTGAATGTATCCCTCTTGCCGTTCAATCCAAAGTAGTTCACGGGCTCCGCCTGGACCGATTACGTTATTCCACATCAGACGTGGATCCATAACAGGGTGCCAGCCGACCACGCCGCCGTACCTCGGGAACACATCCTGAACTGGAAGGACACTATGCCCACTACCAAACAGGTGCACGAGCTTACCGGAATTGATCACTTCCGCGCAGATATCTGCCGCGGCGCGAATCTGGTCTGACTGCTCAACCGAAATCTTTTCGATTACCTGCTTAAGTTTTGTGATGTACTCTAACTCAATCATGATTTTTTACTCCTAATATTGATTAACTGAAGGCTCCGATACCAGGAATGAAGCCAATGGCGGTAACAATCACTGCCAGCACGAGGATCAGACCCATAATAGCGATCGGCTTCCAGTTCTTCTTGGCATAAAGATAGTAGACCAGCAGGGTCAGGGCAAGAGGAACGATCTTTGGGAAGACATTATTCAACAGATTGTCCAGGTTGAAGACGGAAATCACGCCGTCCACATACGTTTGGGTTGCGGCGTCAAAGACCTGTGTTGTGGTCTTGATGTCGATGTTGAGGCTGGCGTTCACGAACGTGGCAGTCAGTCCGCCAACAACGATCAAACCGAGGATCGTGACGGCTTCCATGATTTTGTCCAGCTGACCGGTAGCCATAAACTGCTGCACACCGTCCAGACCGGCTTTGTAACCGGTGCGGAAGATCTTCCAGCTGAGGAGATAAGTGCCCAGTGGGTAGACTGCCATGTAGAGCACGGGACCAACCCAAGGCGCGTTTGTCATGGACTGGGAGATGGTCAGACAAATGGTCAGAAGCAGAGGGATGATCGTAGCGACCCACAATGAGTCACCAATTGCTGAGGTCGGACCAATCAGGGCAACTTTCGCTTCCTGGATTGATTCAGGGGTTCCAACTCCATTGGCGAGCTGCTCTTCCATACCGATGGCGATACCGTTACAAACGGAACCGACCTGAGATTCTGTGTTGAAGAGTGTGATGTGCCGTTTCAGACCGGCAGCGCGATCTTCCTTTGAATCGTAGAGCTCTTCGATGACTGGTGCCATGGACTGGCCAAAAGCCATACCAAGCATGGTTTCAGCCTGCTGTGAGCAGCCGTTCCAGAAGAACCACTGATTAAAGGATTTACGAAGAGTAGTTGGGCTTACTGTTTTAGCCATTTTATAAAGCCTCCTGTCGGTTACCAACAGCGTAAACGATAAACGCGACGATAATACCGACGATTGCAACAGCCATAGTGTTCAGGCCAAAGTAAGTGACCAGCACGAAGCCAGCCAGGAAAATTGCCCAGTGGACATTCTTCTTAACCAGGAAGCTTAGGATGATGCCCATACCAAGCGCAGCCATCATGCTGCCGAAGGTCGAGATGCCGGTGATGAACCAGCCTGGAATGTTTAAGCCACTGGATGAACCTGCCGCGTTGATTGCGGCGAGGATGGCGAGAGCCGGCACGAAGCGAGCCAGGAAACCGATCGCCTGCCCACCCAACATGTTCGGCATCCACATCTTGCGGGTTTCGCCCTGCTCAGCCAGGCGGTCCGCCCAGCGGTTGAGGAAGACATCCAGAGAGTAATGGATTCCCCACATGGTGCCGCCGACAACACCGCCCAAACCGGCGCCAGTAAAGGCGAGACCAATCAGAGCAGGGGTTGAGGTGACCGTGCCTTTAAGCGCGAGAGCTGTTGCCGTGCCAATATAGGTGGCGTAGGAAAGATCCCAGGCTACAGCACCGCCGGGAGTGACATTGGCTAAATAGGCGATCTGCAGGGGAACCCCAACCAGAAGCGCGGTTTGCACGTCACCCATGATAAGACCCACCACGAAAGACGCAACCAGCGGTCTGCCCAGACAGTACCAACCGATCGTGTTTCCGACGATGGATCCAATTGCGCCGAGGTAAATGAATAGCGCAATCAGGACCATTTGCAAAACTGACATACGAATACCTCCTTAAAAAATGATGTGAAATTGGATAAAAAAGAAGAAGTTTAATCACTTCTTCTTGTACTGCTAAATCGATCTCAATGTGTTCTGAGCTTCTGTCCAGGGCTTGGCGGGGGCATTAGGCACGGTTTGGACAATCAACCGCACACCTCGCGCGGAAAGCTCATTGAAGAGCCTGACGTCTTCATCGCTGGCGAAAAAAACGCTGCCGCCTTCCCGCGAGAAGCTGTATTTTGAAAGTGGGGTTTTTGCGGCGTTTCCGATGTAAACCGTGTCAAGCGAAAGCAGTTCATCTGAAAACTTGAGCAGGTCCTGGGGAAAGCGGGTAACAAACAGCCGGTTGTGATCGGCTTTTTCTCGCATGAACTGGCATGCCTCTTCGGAGGCGACAATCGCCTTTTTGTAAATCGAGGGGATCCCCATAAGCATGATCGATTGCAGCGTCTTGTTTGCCACGAGCTTATCGTCAATGCCGACAATTTCTTTGATATTCAAGGCTTTACACCACGCCATCACGATTTGACCATGAATAAGGCGGTCGTCAATTCTAAGAAAGTCTTTTCCCATGCTCTGAGTATAGGGCAGGATTGGCTAAAACCCAAATAATTGACAGAATCCGACAATTATTAACAGTCGATTAATTGGATGTGTTCTCGGAAAATCAAAGCCGAACAAGCCCCAGGATTACTGTTTAAATTCCGGCATGATATGGCTCAGCACCTCGAGCAGTCCAGCTTCACTGCTCTGGTTGTAGGGTCCTCGGGCACGCCACAACTCGTTGCCCTGGTGGTCAATCAGCAGCGCAAAAATGTGCTCTTCATCCTGCATGTCCAGGGCGGTCCGAAAATCATCCTTTTCCAGGTAAAGCGTAATGGTGCGCTCGCGTGATTTTGGGTTGGGAATGCCCGCCCGCATGCCCTCGTTGATGAAAAACTTTGAGATACCACTCAAAACGCGAATGGTGGGCAGTTCGTAGTAAACCAGACCCGGGAACCGAGCCTCGCAGTTCTCAGCCAGCGCTATCCAGGTGTTCACTTCATCCTGCTGCCACTGCTGAAAGGCAATGAAGAGCAAGTTGTAATCGCCCTCAAAATCCTGGGGGAGGGTTAGTTTTGCTCTTTGTAGATTGGAACCGTTCACTGTTGGAAAAGTCATAATGTCACCTGTCAGATTGTCTTATGAATAATTGAAGGATGGTCAGCCACCTTGCCCCGACCCACTGCGATAAGCGAGCAAAACACGCTCGCGCGCCAGGGCGTGATCAACGATCGGGGCTGGATAGTCGCTGTCAATCCGGCATTGCGCCTGCTTCTGCGTCTCGATCGGCATTTCCCAGGGGGTGTGGATGAATTTGGTGGGGACCAGAGCAAGTTCCGGCACCCATCGGCGCACATAGTCGCCCAGTGGGTCAAACTTCAATCCCTGCAAGATGGGGTTGAAGACCCTGAAATACGGCGCGGCGTCCGTTCCGGTGCCGGCGGTCCACTGCCAGCCGCCGTTGTTCGAGGCTGGGTCGCCATCCAATAACTGCTGCATGAAGTAACGCTCGCCCTCCTGCCAGTTGATCAGCAGATCCTTGGTCAGGAAAGATGCGGCGATCATGCGTGCACGGTTGTGCATCCAGCCTGTGGCGTTCAACTGCCGCATGGCAGCATCCACCACCGGGTAGCCGGTCAGCCCTGCTTTCCAGGCTGCCAAACCAGCCGCGTCGTTGCGCCATGGGATATCGCGCAGTTCAGCCCGAAAGGCAGTTTGTCGGACAAAAGGGAAGTGGTAGAGGATGGCGGCGTAAAACTCCCGCCAGATGAGCTCATTGAGCCAGGTTTCTGCACCTTTTTGGGCTGTGGGGGTGCTGGCAGATTGGAAAGCTTCCTGCGCAGCCCACACCGCCTGGCGGGCTGAGAGCATACCCAGGCGCAGGTAAGGGGAAAGCTGCGAAGTGCCTTCCAGGTCCATGCGGTTACGCATGTCGGAATAGTCAAAAATCGTGGAATCGGTAAAGACATTCAGTTTTCTTTCAGCCTCTTCTTCTCCCGCTTTAAAGCTACTCTCCACTGGATGGGAGGGAGCCTCTGGTATCTCAAGACTGCTGAAGGAAGGGAGAGTGCCAAGGTGATTGGGGGCGGGCAAGGGGCTGCCGCCTAGGGGCAGGCTGCGCCACTTGCGGCTGAATGGGGTAAAGACCGTGTAGGGGGTGCCATCTGCTTTCAGCAGTAAATCAGGGTGAAAAACAGTGACGCCTGGCACGAGTCGCAGTGGCAGAGATAGCGCGACCTTCTGATCGCGTTGACGGGCGTAAGGGGAGTAGTCTTCTTCAGCAAAAATCCCTTCAGCTTCCGTTTCATTTAACAGA
>JAYFQB010000125.1:0-13576 GCA_034927385.1 Anaerolineaceae bacterium
TTCTCGATCTCCTCATCGCTCATTTCGCGCCCAACCCGCAGCCAGGCTGCAGTAAGACGGTCCAGAGAGAAGGCATAGGAACCGTTCAGGCTGATATTTACCCGCCTGCGATTGCGCTTTTGCGCCGTGATTTCAGTAATCGTCTTTTTCATCCGTAACAAACAGCCATGATCCATAACCATGGCATTTGAATCCCGGATTTACTCGATAACCCTCTTGCTCAAGACGAATGAGCCGTTTTCAATTAAGTATTGGCAAGCTGGCAGTCAGATTTGATCAAACCAGGTGTTCCTTTTCAGAAAGTGAATTACACAGCCCAACACCCTGGTATTCAGGGCAAAACAGGCAATCCGGACCGGTCACTCTACTACCCAAAAAAATCATTTCTTGTCCAATACATAAGTCAGTCGATAACACTGACGGTTTCCTATCAAGTAAATCGCGCAGCAATTCTTAGCCATAATTGGAGGCGGAACAATAAAAAAAAGCCTCCCGGGTGCATGTGCGATAGTTTTCCTTGCTTC
The DNA here is from genome assembly GCA_034927385.1 of Anaerolineaceae bacterium. Lineage (GTDB taxonomy): Bacteria > Chloroflexota > Anaerolineae > Anaerolineales > Anaerolineaceae > Mesolinea. The sequence goes on from JAYFQB010000125.1 coordinate 525, forward strand.
ATTATACTTGAAAAAAAAGCGAATTGTTAATAAATTCCTGTTGTTATAATCCTGTTAATGAGTTTATATGACCTTTATAGGCGCATGAATCTCATGCTAAAATTGATACACAGGTGTTAAAAATGTCTGAAGAACTGATCTTACGGGAAGAAATCGAAAAAGCGCACAAAAGCAACCGGTTTTGGATGATTCTTTTCCCGATCATTTTGATCAGCCTGGCGGTTATCACCCTTGTGGTTTGGCTTGCGGTTAAAGGTGAAATTGGCTCCGCTGACACAGCCAACCTGGCTGGGGTGGCGGTTGTTTTGTTGGCGCTCCCGTTTTTTCTGATCTGTTTGATCGTGCTGGCTTTACTGATCGGCTTAAGTTTCGGCGTCTTCAAGCTGAGCGAGCTTACCCCACGCGCGGGCAAAGCGATCCGGGGTTATCTGAGCAAGGGCAAACAATATCTGCTTGTTGCCGAGGACGCCACCGCCAAGCCCGTTTTCGCGCTGCGTGGGTTGGATGCCAGAATAAAACAAATTAGAACAAGTCTGACCGACCGGTTCTCACAAAAAGGATAGAACTTATGAAATCAAGTATTCGAACACTGACTATCGTGATTGGAACCCTTGCCGGTGCTTTTATTGGCTATCGGGCAGCGATGAACTTCATTGAGCAGTCCGAAGCAGATAACAAGGACACACCAATCACCGCTCAGCAAGGCTTGCAGGTGGGATTGACCGCGCTTGGCGCTCTTAAGCAACTTTCCGGCATCAGCCAAAATAAAAAATAATCCGGAGGTTGTAACCTTTGTTTGAGCTTGTCTTTCTGGGCACGTCTGCATCCGCGCCATCAATCAAACGCGGCTTATCCTCGCTTGTCGTTAAGCACGATGAGTATCGTTTTATGGTTGATTGCGGCGAAGGCACCCAACGGCAAATCCTCAAATCCGGGGTGGGCTTTAAACGCCTGAATCACATCCTCCTCACCCATGGTCACCTCGACCATATCCTCGGTTTGGCTGGCATGCTTTCGACTTTTATGCGGTGGGAAGCGATTGAAGAGGTCAACATCTACGGCAGCCGCCACACAATGGACCGCGTCAGAGACCTGATCGACGGCGTGGTTTTGCGGGGCACCAAACCCCCTATGCCATTGAACATGCTCGAAATCAAACCTGGCTTGATTTTCCAGAGCAAGCACTTCGATATCCGGGCATTTCCGGTTGACCACCGCGGTTCCTCTTCCTTGGGTTATCGATTTACGGAAAAAAGCCACCGACCGTTCCTGTCTGAAGCTGCTGAAGCGTTGGGCGTGCCAAACGGGCCGTGCCGGCGGGACCTCGTCCGGGGGCAGGCTATCACTCTGGAAGACGGCAGAGTGGTCCGACCCGAAGACGTCCTCGGCGCGGAGCGCCAGGGCGTGAGCCTGGTGGTTGTCGGCGATGTGGGAAAACCCGAAAAGCTTCGTGAGCACGTGGCTGGAGCAGACGTGATGGTGATCGAATCTACCTACCTCTCCGAAGACCACGAAATGGCAGACACCTTCGGACACTCCACTGCCGCCGATGTGGCAACCCTCGCTGCCGAGGCCGGGGTTGGCAAGCTCATCCTGACACACGTTTCGCGGCGCTATCGCGATGACGAGATCCTTGCCGAGGCACGCGCCATCTTCCCCGAAACCTCTCTTGCCTACTACTTTGACCGTTTTGTCGTTCGCAAACCTGAGCAGGAAGATTAAATCTGCCCAGCTCAAAATAGGCGACTGGGCTTTCATGTTAGAATCCCTAACTGTATGTCCGAAAGAAATCTGATCCTGGCATCTACCTCGCCGCGCAGAAATGAACTGCTGCGCTTGCTTGGGATTCCTTTTGAAAAACGACCTTCAAATGCCGATGAAACCCACGCCGCGGATGTTGCCGCGCTTGAATACGTGCGCCAAATGGCACGCGAAAAGGGGCGGATAGTGCCGCAGGCTGAGGGTGAATGGATCCTTTCCGCCGACACCATCGTGGCGCTGGACGGACGCGTGATTGGCAAGCCCGCGGATGATCCCGATGCCCGGCAGATCTTGCAATCGCTGCGGGCTCGCGGGCATGTTGTTTATACCGCGATGTGTTTACGCCCCAGCGATGGCGGCGAACCAATGGAAACCCTTTGCGCGACCGATGTCTTTATGCGGGACTATTCCGAACAGGAACTGGCTGAGTATATTAACAGCGCCGACTACAAGGATAAAGCAGGCGGCTACGCCATCCAGCATCAAGCGTTTCACCCATGCTCCGGCGTTGAAGGTTGTTATGCGAATGTTATGGGGCTGCCGCTCTGCCATCTTGCCGTGCTGCTTAAGTCGGCGGGCTTCAGGTTGGACGCGGATGTTCCCCGGGAATGTCAGCGGTATAATCACATCACATGTGAAGTCTATCCACAGATTTACCGGGAAGAAAAATTAGGTAAGTAGATGAAATCCTTCAGCAAGATCTTTTTTGTGTTTGTGGCTTCAGTGCTAATGCTAACTGCCTGCAATGGCAGCGCCACACAGCCAACCCCTACTGTAACTCCAACCACGGGTCTGCCCGACCCCGTGATCAATATCGAATCAGTGCCGGATGTCGAACAGGCGGCAGTAGCCTACCTGGACTTGTGGAAAGCGGAAGACTACGCAGCGATGTATGACCGCCTTAGTCAGCTTACTAAAGATGCCGTTTCGATGGAAGAGTTCGAACAGAGTCACCGCAACACAGCCATCAAGCTCACCATGCAGAGCCTGGATTACTCTGTGCTTTCAAGGATGGTAAACCCAACGTCCGCCCAGATTAGTTACGAAATCCGCTACCAAACCGCGTTGATGAACGAAATCTCGCGCGACACGATTATGAATCTCACGCTTGAAGATGGCGCGTGGCATGTGCAGTGGGAGCCTGGCATGATGCTGCCGGAATTAACTGGCGGAAACTACCTCGAACTGGTGATTGAAGTGCCAGCCCGCGGCAACATCTATTCCTCTGACGCATCGGAAAACTATCCCTTGGTTTCTTTTGAGGACGCGGTTACCGTGATGGTCACGCCGGGCAAGATTGTTGCCGACTCGGAAGGTCGGATGGTTTCCCTTCTGGCTGAAATGTTCGACCGCTCCGAAGCTTCCATCTATGCGGAATATGAAAATACGGCGGATTACCAATACTCTGTGATTGGCGACGTCACCCTTGAGGTTGCAAACCAATACTATGATCGCCTTACTCGTTATGACGCGATTTCTCTTTCCAACTTCCGCTCTCGCTTTTATCACGATGGCGGTATCGCTCCGCATGTTACCGGTTTTGTGCTGACAGTTCCCGCGGAAGAGCTGGAAAAATATCAGCGATTAGGCTATACAGGTGAGGAAAAGATCGGCGCGTCGGGGCTTGAAGCCTGGGGCGAGCAGTATCTCGCCGGCAAGCACGGCGCAGATCTCTACGTCAAGGACCCGCAAGGTCAGGTTCTGACAAAGATAGCCAGCTCAGCAGCCGAACCCGCCCAGTCCATTTACACCACGATCGACAGCGCTTACCAGTACCGCCTGCAGCAAAGCTTTGGCGATAATGTTGGCGCAATGGTTGTGATGGAACGCGACACCGGCAAGGTTATCGCCCTGGTTTCCGTCCCTGGCTATGACCCGAACGTATTCATTGCCCCGTCCTACACTGCCTATTCGATTGCCGAAATTACTCAGGACCCCCTCAACCCGATGTACAACCGGGCAACCCAAGGCGTTTATCCCCCGGGGTCGGTATTCAAAATCATAACAATGGCAGCCGCCTTAGAGACGGGCGTTTACCAACCAACCTCTTCCTATTATTGCGACAGCTACTGGCGCGAGCTGACCGGTTGGGTTGGCGAGGACTGGACCGTTAGCCACGGCGATGGACCATCCGGGCAGTTAACCTTGCAGGAAGGTTTGATGCGTTCCTGCAACCCCTGGTTCTGGCATATTGCTTATTCTCTCTGGAACGAAGGCTATCGCACATCAATCCCTGATGTTGCTATCGACTTCGGATTGGGCAAGACCACGGGAATCGAAATTCCGGATTTTGCCGGCAGCATCAATCCCTCGCCAACTGAAGTCAGCGAGTATGTCCAGATGGCAATCGGGCAGAGCACCTTGCAGGTAAGCCCGCTGCAGGTGGCAGCGTTTGCGGCTGCGGTTGGTAACGGCGGAACGCTCTACCAGCCGACCCTGGTCGAAAAGATCGGACTAACCGGTCAGACCCCAGTTTACACATTTGAGCCGAAAGTCGTTCGCCAACTGAACGTCGAGCAATCTACCCTGGAAGCCATCCAGGAAGCCATGGTTTGGGTGGTCAACAACTCGAGGGGTACCGCCCAGTACAACTTCAGGAACTATCCGTATAAGATTGCTGGCAAAACCGGCACCGCCGAAAACCCATTGGGAAAGTCGCATGCCTGGTTCGCTGGTTACACCTTCCAGAATGACCCCGACCATCCCGACATTGCCGTGGCGATCATCCTCGAAAACGCCGGTGAAGGCTCTGAGATGGCAGCCCCACTCTTCAGGCGGGCTGTCTCCTTGTACTTCTCCGACGGGCAAAACGCCGGCGGCACCATGCCCTGGGAGGATAGCCCTTATATTCCAGCAGCACCGGAAGAGGAATAAGTTTGGGCGTCCCGCAATCGCTGCCCGATAACGGTTCTCAAAACGAATATGCTGACGGCTTTGTGATTCGTTCTCAGGCTGGTTACCTGACCGTTCGCACAAGTCAGGGCGATATCCAGACACGCCTGCGCGGTCGCTTGCGGCAGGGCAGGGCGGAAGGCGATCTTGTGGCGGTGGGGGATAATGTGCGAATTGCCATCCACGAAGACGGCACAGGCAGCATCGAAGAGGTTCTCCCGCGAAAATCCGTCTTTTCCCGCCAACTTTCAGGTGTTAGTTACGGCTATCAGCAAATCATCCTCGCAAATGCCGACCTCGCGCTTCTGGTTTTTGCCTGCACCCATCCCGACCCAAGCCTTCGCATGCTCGACCGTTTTTTGGTGGTGGCGGAGCGGGCGCATATTCAGGCGGTAATCGTGGTTAACAAGGTCGATCTGATGCCGCTTGAGCAAGTGGACAACCTTTTTGGCATGTACCGCTCCATCGGGTATGATGTTATCTATGCTTCCGCTGTTACCGGGCAGGGCGTTGAAGAATTACGCGCCTGCATGCAGGGCAAGCTCAGCACGCTGGCTGGACCCTCCGGCGTGGGCAAAAGCAGCCTGTTAAACGCAGTCATCCCAAATTTGAACCTACAGGTTGGGGCGCTAAGCGAAGGCGTCGGCAGGGGAAAGGGCCGCCACACCACACAGGTGAGGCAGCTTTACCCCCTCGAGGGCGGCGGTTATATCGCCGATGTGCCAGGGCTGCGAACGCTCGCGCTCTGGGATATCCAGGACGAGGAACTGGACGCCTATTTCAGGGAAATTGCCCCTTTGGTGCCTGATTGCCAGTTTAACGACTGCAGCCACCGCTGCGAGCCTGGCTGCGCCGTACGAAAGGCGGCTGAGAGCGGTCGGATAGACCCGCGAAGATATGAATCTTATCTGCGATTGCGCTTTGGTGACCCGCAGGAAGATGATATGGTTTAGGAGATTGATGTTGAAACGTTTATTCTTGACCCAACGAAACGCTTTTTTGGCTTTGTTGAGCCTGTCGGTTTTACTTTCCGCTTGCGGCATTACCCCAACCACAGTGGTTGACCCCACCGCGGTTGTCAACCAACCCACCCAGCCTATCCCGACCCCTACCCTCACGCCTGAACCGATCAAAACCCTGACTGTCTGCATGGCAGAGGACCCGGGCAGCCTTTTTCGCTACGAAGGGCGCGAATCGTTAGCCAAGCAGAGTGTCTTTGCCGCGCTTTATGACGCGGAAATCTTGTTTGAAAACCCGCCGACCTACGACAACAACCAGATCGTAAAAACCGCCGTGGATGTGCGGTCGGGGATGAACGTGTTGGATAGCAGTGGAAAACCTGCTGTATTAAAAGAGGGCACCTCGATCCATCCCCTGCTGGAAGGCGGACTGGGAGAGGCTGCAGCCTGGTCATCCTCCGCCCCTTTGCAGATGACGCAGGTGAGCATTGAATTCAAGATTCTGCCAGGGCTTGTTTGGTCTGATGGCAGCGCTCTGACCGCTGCTGACTTTTTGCTTTCGTATGAAGTCGCGCTGGCAGCCCGCAACCCGCAGGACATCTGGCTGCTTGACCGCACGGAGAGCGTTTTGGCGTTGGATGACCTGACGGTTGTTTGGACGGGAATTCCCGGGTTTCTGCCGGTGGACCTTTCCGGGTTGGTTTTTTTGCCTCTGCCTGCCGCTCAGTTTGAAGGGGTAAATCCTGAAGCTATTGATACGACCGTGGCAGCCAATTACGCGCCACTTGCCTGGGGCGCGTATCGGATTGTCGATCGCGCTCCTGATTTGGCGATCCACATGGAACGGAACCCGTACTACAGCCCCAAACCCGCCTACGACCAGGTCACATTCCTGGTTGAGCCCGACACACAGACCGCGGTTGCCAAGCTGTCCAGCGGCGAATGTGACGTGCTGGACGCAAGTTACCACCTGGAAGGGCAGGATAAGTCTATCCTGACAGGTTTGGCGCAAAGCGGCAGCCTAATCGCGGAGAATTTTGAGCTGGTGCAGCAGTTGGTCTTTGGCATCCAGCCGTCAGCATACGACAGTGGCTACTCAGCCTGGACTGCAACCCGGCAGGACTATTTTGGCGACTTACGCGCCAGGCAGGCTGTCGCGGCATGTCTTTCGGTGGAGCCGATTGCGCCAGAGGTGCTGCGGCTCAGGCTTCCAGATGGCTACAGCCTACCTGATTTCGCAAGCAGTGGAACCCTGGACCAGGCAAAAGCATTGCTGGACGAAATTGGCTGGCTAACGGATGACTCTCAGCCTGGGAGCCCGCGAATGGCGAGTGGGGTCCAAAACGTGCTGGAGGGGACCAGGTTCTCGCTCACCTTGCTCAGCGGAACCTCGGCAATGGATCGCGAAGTCAGCCATGCGGTGGTGCAAAGGTTGGCACAGTGCGGGATTGAAGTAATACACCAGGCTTTACCATCGGCTGAGCTTTTCGCTCCGGGACCCGAAGGGCTTCTCTTCGGGCGCAACTTCGACCTCGCGCTGGTCAGCTGGCAGCAAACCTCTGCCAACAACTGTGAGCTTTACAGCTCGAGTGCCATCCCGAATGGCAGCAACTTCTGGATTGGGACGAATCTGGCTGGATTTTCTGATTCCGGATTCGATGCCCAATGCGCGGCGATAGGGAACGAAGAATTGGTGAAGAATCTTCCAAACGGAATTGATCTGATGGCGGAGTATCTTCCGGCGCTGCCCCTGATGCCGCGCGTTACGCTTTGGGCTGCTTCAAGCCGCGTGGACTTGGCTGGAGGCGAAGGCTTTGCGGATATTTCGCTCTGGCGCCCGGCTGTTCCGTAGCCGCATAAAAAAAGCAAGCAACAAACTCTTGCAGGGTGGATTGGATCTCCACTGCCTTTTTGCCTTCAATAAGAGTTAGCTATTCAATTGGCGATGGTATATCCTTGTAGGGGAGAGTGGCGTTGTTTTCGCCACTTCACCATACGGCAGAGATTGCGGCGGAGTCCGCCCTTTAAAAGCCAAACAAAAACCAACAAAAAACCATAAAAAGGCACACGCATTCCTCCCGCCGGGCTTTGCCTGAGCCACATATCGCGTCGAAAAACCACCTCTGGTTCATGAAAATCCACCACCCAATCTACTGCTATCGAATGGCAATTGAAAAACGGATACTTTTGACTCTTTCACATTCGTGATATACTTAACTTACAATAAATTCATGTGTAAAATGCAGCAATTGCTGTGATTGTTAAAATGTGGTTACTCGCCAAGCTGAAAATTGATAGCAGCCTATGGGCATGAAAAAATACATCAACGACTATAAGACTATTCTGACCGTCAATGAAAAAGGTGAACAGAAGAAGGCTTATGAATATCAGGGAGAGTACTTCATACTCCCTTTTAGTTCTTCCCAAATGCGAAAGTACAAAACATTATTTTTGCTTCTGCTGGCTGGAATCACCGCGGCTACCATCGCAGGCGGGATTGTGAATAATAACGGCATGCGGCAATTTTATGTGGCTATTCCATATGTGCTCACCTTTCTGCCTATCTTTAACCTATTTCGCTCGGGGATCCGCTTGCCCGTTGAAGACCGCAAGTATCGCCGGGAAGAAATCGGCGTAACCTATGAGCGATTTTCCAACCACAGCCTGATGATTGTGATCATGCTGGGGGTTTGTCTGGCAGGAGAACTGATTTATATGCTCTTCTTCTCCAACGCGAGCCACATTCCAAAAGAAATTTACTTTTTCGCGGCGGAACTTGCCGCGCTGGCTTTGAGCCTGGTGATTCACTTTAATATTAAAAAAGTAATCATTACCAAAGCCCCTGTCGAGGAGAAAACAAGCGTGAAAGTGGAGGAGACCTGAGGTTGAAGTGGAGGAGACCTGAGGTTGCTTTCATTGACACGATTTTGTTTATAAAATATAATGACCAAAATCAGTTAAGGAGAAATAGGAGAAAAATGAGTAAATTTGCACGAAACATGTCCATTTTGATCGTTGCGATCATGCTCGGTGTGGCGCTCGCTTCCTGCGGGACAACCACCCCTGTAGCAACCGAAGTTCCTGTGGAACCCACTACGCCAGTAGTGGCACCTGTTGAACCCACCGAAGAAGAAGTTACCGAGGTGGTTTTTGAAGAGCAGCCATTTGGCGAGAATCTTCCCACCGAGCCAACCATTACCACCCCGTTAGTGGTTGCGTATCAGGACTTCTCACAGAAGTTCAGCCCCTTCTTTGGCGACACTGGCTACGACATGGACGTTGCTGCCATGACCCAGATTAGCCTCATGACCACCGACCGCGTCGGCGCTATCGTCTTCAATGCGATTGACGGTGAAACCCACAGCTACAACGGCGTGGATTACCTCTATAAGGGCGCTGCTGACATCGATGTTGATTATGACGAAGCCAGCGACACCACCAAATACACCGCCCGTCTGCGCGTTGGTATGAAGTTCTCCGATGGCGAGCCTGTGACCGCCGACGATGTGATCTTCACCTATTACACCTTCCTGGATCCTTCTTATGTTGGTTCCACCTCCCTCTCTTCTTACCCGATCGTGGGTTTGAAGGATTACCAGACTCAGACCACCACTGAGGTCTATGACAAATACTTCCAGATGTTTGCTGATATCTATGCTGCCGGTCAGGACCATGTCCACGCCGACACCGATGCATGGACTCAGGAACAGCAGGATGACGTCTGGGCTCGCCTCGAGACCGGTGTCAAAGCTGAAGTTCAGGGTATCTATGACTATGTTGCTGCCAACTATGGCAACAATGATTTCACCGCCCAATACTTCAACGGTGCTGTTTGGGATGACATGACCGATGGCGCAAAAGTTGCCTTTGCCATGCGCATGTGGGGTTTCGGAAGCCTCTTCTGCACCACCGAAGTTGCTGAAGGCGCAGAAGCCATCAAAGTCGCTGATTGTACAGATCCTGTAGCTTTCAAGGGCGCTGGCACTGAAACCGTTTACGACCTGGTTGAGACCTTCCCCACCCTCGATGACTACTATGCTGAGGTTATGGCTGCCTACGAGAATGATATCGTTGCCGCCTTCCCCTACGAATCTGCCAATGAAGTGAATGTATTCGAAGTTGCCCAGAAAGCCTTCATCGGCGAATGGGGTCCTAAGGACGAATCCATGGGCACCGAAGGTGTTCCGAACATCACTGGCATCAAGAAGATTGATGACTACACCGTGGAAGTTACCACCAATGGTTACGAAGCCCCTGCTGTTTACAGCATTCTCGGCGTCCAGGTTACCCCATTGCACTACTATGGTGATGTTGCCAAGTACGATTACGAAAACAACATGTTCGGTTTCGATTATGGCGACCTTTCCAAGCAGCAGAGCCTGACCGCTACCCCCATGGGTGCCGGTGCTTATAAATTCATCCAGTACGACAACCGTGTTGTCTACTTTGAAGCCAACCCGTTCTTCTATCGTGGCTGCCCCAAGATTGCAGAAATTCAGTTCCGCGAAACCGCTTCCAACGAAGTTGTGACCGCTATTGAGACTGCTTCTGCTGACGCTGGCGAAATGTCCTACAACAAGACTCGCTATGAAGAAGTCATGACCTACAATGGCAATGGCGAAATGACTGGCCCCGTGATCACCTCCAGCTTGGTTGACAACCTGGGTTATGGTTACATCGGTATCAACGCGAGCACCGTCAATGTTGCTGGTGATCCCGCTTCCGATGCTTCCAAGAACCTGCGCCGCGGTCTCGCGACCGTCCTGGCAGTTTATCGCGATGTGGCTATCGATAGCTACTATGGCGAAGCCGCTGTTGCTATCAACTACCCAATTTCGAATACCTCCTGGGCTGCTCCTCAGCCGACCGATGAAGGCTACAAAGTGGCATTCTCAACCGACGTGAATGGCGAACCCATCTACACCGCTGAAATGACCCAGGACGAAAAATACGTTGCTGCCGAACAGGCTGCCCTCGCCTTCTTCGAGGCTGCTGGCTTCACTGTTGAAAATGGCAAGCTTGTTGCTGCCCCCGATGGCGCCAAGCTCTCTTACGAGCTGATCGTCCCCGGTGGCGGTACTGGCGACCATCCTGCTTTCGCTATCATCACTGGTGCCCGCGACTCCCTCGCTAACATCGGTATGGAACTCAAGATCAACGATCCCGCCGATTCCAACATCCTCTGGGACGCGCTTGATTCCGGCCAGCAGGAACTCTGGACTGCAGCCTGGGGCTCTACAATTGACCCCGACATGTACCAGGTTTACTACAGCACCAATATTGTTGGTGTGGAAGGCTCCTCTGAGTCTAACCACTATCACATTCAGGATGCTGAACTCGATCAGCTGATCATGGATGCCCGCAAGAGCGATGACCAGAACTTCCGCAAGGCTATCTACAAGGAAGCCCTTGAGAAGATTATTGACTGGGCTGTCGAAATCCCGACCTACCAGCGCAAGAACGTCATCATCTTCAGCACCGAACGTGTTAATATCGAATCCCTGACCCCCGACATCACCACCTTCTGGGGCTGGATGAACGATATTGAACTGATTGAGATGAACTAACCAAAAGGATTAGAACCATTAAATGGTAGAAGTGAGCCCACCAATTTGGGTGGGCTCACTTTGTAAACTCACCTAATTAAGAAGCCAGACTATGCAGTAGAGTGAGGAAAAGGAATGCGAAATTTTATTCTAAGGAGAGTTTTTCTGGGTATTTTTATCATCATATTCGGCGCTTTCGCTGTATACGCAGTTATTAGAAGTTTGCCGACTTCATATGTTGAAACAATTGCCCGGCAAAGAGCTTCAAACCCATTAAGCACCAAAACCTACCAGCAATGGTTGGATCAGCTAAATGAAGTATATGGACTAAATGACGGAATTATCCCCGGCTTCTTAAGGTGGGGGAAGAATGCCGTACGCGGTGATTTTGGAGAATCCTGGCATTACGGTGTTCCGGTAACAGAAAAATTCAATGATGTCATCGGTATTTCGCTTGTTGTAAATGTCATCACTTTGTTTGTTGAGGTGGCTATTTCCATTCCACTGGGCATTCTGGCGGCAAGAAAGCAATATACGGCGACGGATTACGCGATCACAGTCTTTGCTCTAATGGGCATTTCGCTGCCTACATTTTTCCTTGCCACAGTCCTAAAATATGTGTTCGCTATTAAATTAGGCTGGTTCCCGCTATACGGTTTGACCGGTCGTTTCTATACCTCGATGACGCCTTTTATGCAGTTGGTGGATAAAGGCTATCACATGATTTTGCCAATTCTGACGCTGATGATGCTTTCTGTTGGCAGCCTGATGCGTTATACCCGCACGAATATGCTGGAAGTCCTCAACTCGGACTATATCCGCACCGCGCGAGCCAAGGGTTTGCCTGAGAAAGTCGTGATCAACAAACACGCCTTCCGCAACACCTTGATCCCGTTGGTAACTACAATGAGCGGTATCTTGCCGAGCATGTTCACCGGCTCACAGATTACTGAAACGATGTTTCAAATTCCGGGCATAGGTTACATTTCTTACCAGGCTATGATCCGGGGAGACATCCCCTTCGCGATGTTTTACCTGACGTTCATTCTGGTGCTTACCCAGGTTAGCTTGTTGGTCGCAGATATCATGTACGCGGTTGTCGATCCACGTATTAGAGTGAATTAGGAGATTTGGACTATGAGTGACTTTGAAAAACCTACTGAGACACCAGAACCAACTCAACCAGTTCGCCCGCCCCAATTAGCATTGGACGATCAGCGCCGCGTCAAGGTGCTTTCGCCTGGAATGCTGGTTGCCAAACGCTTCTTTCGCAATAAACTGGCGCTTATCGGCCTGGTGATCCTTATCGTCATGTTCATATTCTCGTTTCTGGGTCCAATTATTTCCCCCTATACGCAGACTCAGGTCTTTTACACCGAGAACGATATCTCGAAGGATTACGCTGGCGCGATTATCAACACCGAACTCCGCTATGTCGTTGCCCCAGGTGAGGAGTTTGGCGCGGTTGCCCGCGCAAACTTCCTGCTGGCGTTCGGTAAGAATCAGCCAACATTCATCGCAAATAATTTGGAATACGCCTACGTTGAAGAAGAAATCGGCACTTACCGCATCCTGCGGCTGCAACCTATTGCTGAGGATCTCCTGGGACAACTGATCCCCTCCGGAGGCGCCGTCATCCCTGAAGGTCTTGCGCAGGCATATAACGCTGCCGCAGATGGAAAAAGGTCCACGTTTGACTTCAACCGTGTCACCTATCACATCACGAAACAAGGCAGAAAGACTTTCATATCAACAGAGCAGAGTATTGCTCTTGCATCGCTTGCAATTTTTGACGCATATAACCAGGAAAACGCAGCCGTTGTTGATTCCTTTCCCTTCAGATACGCAAGCTCCCTTGCTATCAGAGACATGAAAGACGAATTTGAGTCAGAAG
>JAYFQB010000203.1:0-3471 GCA_034927385.1 Anaerolineaceae bacterium
CTAATTCCGGTCACTTCAACGTGGAAATCAATATTCCTTCCCTCGAAAAAATGTCGGTTGCCAAACGGCTGGTGCGCCCCTTCGTTGAGAGTTACGAACTTCCTGATGGAAGGGTGATCAATATCCTTGGCGAAGGACGATTGGTGAACCTGGCTGCGGCTGAAGGTCACCCGGCTTCGGTGATGGATATGTCTTTTGCCAATCAGGCTCTTGGCGCTGAATATATGCTGAAAAACGCCGATAAGCTTGAAAAGCGGGTTTATAACGTTCCGGAAGAGATCGATCGCGAAATCGCGCGTCTTAAGCTGGAAGCGATGGGTGTGCGGATTGATAAACTGACCGATGAACAGGTGAAGTACCTCGGTTCCTGGGAAGAAGGAACGTAGGTCTGAGGGTTTTGAACCTGAAGGAGCTGAAAATTCTCAGCTCCTTTTTTATTGTTGGCGGGAGTGGTTTACAGTCCTGCGTATGCCGACGGTATTGGCCAGAGGCTGCTCTACCCATTGGTTTTGCTGCGTAGATGCTTTGGAGAAATTCGGTTGAATCACGCGCTCGGGTAGAGCTTTGCCCATTTGAAGCAACCTGAGGGAATTAAAAAGGTCTTGTGTCCTTATTTGTTTGGAACACAAGACCTTCATTAGTTATTCGTCGATCAATAATCGCTGCTGGGGGCGTCGTCGTCCTCGCCGCCAGAGACGTCGAACGTTCCGGAAAGGGCATCGGAATTAGCGAGGGCTCGGACTGCATTCTCGATTTCCTGCATGACCTCCGGGTTTTGGGAAAGGTAGTTTTTGGATGCTTCACGACCCTGGCCAAGGCGCTGGTCCTTGTAAGAATAGAACGAGCCACGTTTGTCGATGACCTCAAGGGTCGTGGCAAGGTCGAGGATGTCTCCTGACTTGGAGATTCCTTCGTTGTACATGATGTCGAACTCGGCTGAACGGAAGGGAGCCGAAACTTTGTTTTTCACCACGCGCACGCGGACACGGTTGCCAACGATTTCGGCGCCAACTTTGATGGACTGAACGCGGCGCACATCCAGGCGGACAGAGGCGTAGAATTTAAGCGCCATGCCGCCGGTGGTAGTTTCGGGGTTTCCAAACATGACGCCGATTTTTTGGCGAAGTTGGTTGGTAAAGACAACGGCGGTTTTCGTTTGGTTAATCGCTCCCGAAAGTTTGCGCAGCGCCTGCGACATCAGGCGTGCCTGGACACCCATGGTCGGGTCGCCCATGTCGCCTTCAATTTCAGAACGGGGGACGAGGGCGGCAACAGAGTCGATGACAACCAAGTCAACCGCGCCAGAACGCACGAGCGTCTCGGCGATTTCAAGCGCCTGTTCGCCTGTATCCGGTTGGGAGATGAGGAGCTGGTCAATCATTACGCCGCATTTGGCAGCATAAACCGGATCGAGCGCGTGTTCCATGTCGATATAAGCTGCCGTGCCGCCGCGAGCCTGGCATTCAGCCACAATATGCTGGCAAAGCGTGGTTTTGCCCGAAGATTCCGGACCGTAAATTTCGGTGATGCGGGCTTTGGGGATGCCGCCGACGCCAAGCGCCATATCCAGCGAGAGAGAGCCGGTTGGGATGGCTTCCACCTGCATTTGGTGCGCTTCACCGAGGCGCATGATGCTTCCTTCGCCGTATTTTTTGACGATGTCGTGTAAGGCGCGGTCAAGCACGACCTTTTTGGCTTCTTCCATGTTTTGGTCAGATGCTTGCGGATTGTTTGATGTTGATGATTTTCGGGCAGCCATAGTTTCTCCCAAGTTTAGTTGTATGAATGGTATAAATATAGCACACTTGTTCGATACGTCAAGGTTTTATTTTACGACATTCCATGTAGAAGCGTTTGTCCTTCGCATGATTCATCGAAAAAGTTTTTCGGGGCAGCGCGCCATCGACAATCACCGATCGGAAGAATGAGTTCTTGCTGATTGGCGGCAGGAAAAAGCCGATATTTCCAGGCTTCCTGCCCAATTCATCCACAGTGTCGTCACCGTGGACGTAATCGATGCTGGTTTCGGGGTGGCTCTTCAGGTAGAGGTCGAGGAATTGCTGCAAACTGCCGGCAGTCAGGTTGTGCGCCGGGTGGTCGAGCTCGACAAGCGTGTACGATTCAGCCTGAATCATGCCAAACCGTTGCAAAGTCGGGGTGGATTTTGCCGTTTCCGCGATTAGGGCGGGCATGTCAGCGATGAAGTGCGTCTGAACCTTGCCCGCGAAATAGAGCTGAAGCGTGGTCTCAAAATCCTCGCCCGGGTTGAAGAGCACGCGATGGATGGGTTCAAATTTGAGGGAGGGGTCGTGCAGGTTGACCAGTTCAACAAGGGCATAGCGTGAAGGATGGTCCGAGGCGACATGGGGTTTCAGTTCTTCCCAGATTGCCTTGGCGGTCGCGAGTGAGTGGTTTCCGTCACCCATGGCAAACAACAGCGGAGCGTTTGCATCTGGCAGGTTGTATTTTTGCGCGTAGGTGGCGGGTTCGATCAGCGATGCCAATCCCGAGAGGATGCTATCGATCATGGCTGGGTCTTCCACAAGCCAACCTTCAAGGTGACCACTGCCTGCCATCAGCTCAAAGTCGTACGCAACCGGCAGTTCTTGTTTTTGTGCCACAACACGCGAAAGCACGACACCCTCAGGATCATCATACAAAACGAGGATATGGGGCGACTCGAGCAACGCGTCGCGGCGGACGTCCATGCGGGGAGGGAGCCGATCGAGAATGGTCCCCTCAGTGGCGCGGATGAGGGTTTGGGAACCCTTGTTGTAGTCGTAACATTCAAGATCGAGCGCGACAACCAGACCCGACTGCACCTGATCACCGACCTGACGTTCAACGAAAACGAAGCCTTTATGAGGCTCGAGAACGCCCTTATCAAGATATTCCTGCATGGCTTGCTGGCTTTTTAGAATGCGGTCTTTTACGTCCGGACTATGAAGCCAGGCTTCGGGGATGATCAGGTGGAAGGTTGAGGGAGCATCTCCGACGGTCTTTGCGACCTGTTCCCAATATTCCGGCTGCGAGGTAAATTGATCACAGGCGATTACCGCCCATTTGTCAGGATCGATCCCTTTTACCGGCAGGAGGACTTCAGGAACATGGACACCAATTTGCTCTGCAATTGACATGAATAAGATCCTTTTCTTTAGGTGAGTTGCTAATATTGTATCAAATCAAGCAGGAAAAGGCAGGATAAAAGTCCAGGGGGTTCGTTTCGTTTTTGATCGCACAGATAATATAGCTTCGTAGGGTGGGTTCCGTTTTTGAACCCACCGATAATGTACAACATCGTAGTATGCGTAGGTCAGGTTCTGCTTTTGAACCTGACATTACGAACAGCAGTAAACCAACCTATACAAATTTGCCTCGTCAGGTTGAACTACGCAACCTGACCTACGACTGACATTACGAACAGCAGTAAACCAACCTATACAAATTTGCCTCGTCAGGTTGAACTGCACA
>JAYFQB010000096.1:0-6307 GCA_034927385.1 Anaerolineaceae bacterium
TAAAGTCGTAGGTCAGGTTGCGCATTTTAATGGACAACGCAAAGCGAGGGGGTGGGCTATGACTGATGGTCATCGCATACCAAGTGGGTGGGCTTGCATCAACCACCCCCCGGTTTCACCGTCCCCCTCTGAAGAGGGGGAAAAGTCGTAGTCGTAGGTCAGTCGTAGGTCAGGTTGCGCGGTTCAACCTGACGTTGGTGAGTAAGGTCGTAGAAGCCTATCTATGTCGAGGGTTTTGTTTGCCACCATTCGCTTTGTCAGGTTCAACCGAAGAACCTGACCTACACACTATCATTCGTTCTTTCTCGCTTTGCTCGCAAGAAGCTTCGTGACTTAAATCAAAAGACCCCTGGATTTCTCCAGGGGTCTCTCTCTGTCGGGGCGAAAGGATTTGAACCGTCGACCTCTTGCACCCCATGCAAGCACGCTAGCCGGACTGCGCCACGCCCCGTGAGGAAGCATTATACATGCACCCCAATCTTTTCGCAAGGGTTTTTACGATCTACTTTTATCGCCGGCTCACTTTTGCGGCAATCCGATCGCCTGCTGTCTGTACCAACTGTACAAACACAATCAACAGAACCACGGTCACCAGCATAACCTCTGTCTCAAAGCGTTGATACCCGTACCGGATTGCCAGATCGCCCAATCCACCAGCGCCAACCGCCCCAGCCATCGCCGAAAAGCCTACCAGGCTGATCAATGTTAACGCAATCCCCAACACAAGCCCCGGCAATGCTTCCGGGATGTATACCTTGCTTACGACTTCCCAAGCGCTGCTGCCCATCGACTGCGCGGCTTCGATCAACCCCCCCGGCACTTCCCTCAACGCGCTTTCGGTCACTCGCGCAAAGAATGGCACAGCCGCCAGCGTCAGGGGCACAATTGCAGCGGTTGGACCGATGCTCGTGCCCACAACCAGGCGCGTGAAAGGGATAAGCACAACGAGCAGGATGATAAAAGGAACAGAGCGGGTCAGGTTCACAACAACTCCAAGCACTCTATTGAGCACAGGTTTTGGGTTTAATCCCCGGCGGTCACTGGTCACTAAAAGCACTCCAAGCGGAAGCCCGAGCAAAACAGTTAAAACCGTGGAAACCCCCACCATGTAGAGTGTGATCAGGCTCTCATGCACGAGCCTTGGAAACCATTCTGAAAAATTCATCTTTTTACCTCCACACGCAAACCCAGCACGCGCATGTAATCCAACGCTGCCAGCATTTGTTCGCCTGTAAACTCAACCTGAAGTTGCCCCACGCGCTTGCCGCCGATTTCCTGGATGCTTCCGCCAAGGATATTCACATCCACATCAAACTTGCGCACAAGGTTAGCCAGGATTGGCTCATCAGCAGCCGAGCCAAGAAATGTAATCGCGGCTTGCACAGCGTTTGGATTTGCGGGAATGTCCATGATCGGCGGAAAGAAGGCTTTAGACAGCCTGCTTGCCGGATCGGCGGTCAGGTCCGCAATCGAACCAGACTCCACCAGACGTCCGTTCTCAAGCAGCGCGGCATAGTCACAAATTTTCTTTACAACTTCCATCTGGTGCGTGATCAACAGGATTGTCAGACCCAACCGCTGGTTTAGGTCCTTAAGGAGCTCAAGAATAGAATTGGTTGTGGCAGGGTCCAGGGCGGATGTTGCCTCGTCCGAAAGCAGCACCTTTGGGTTATTCGCAATCGCCCTGGCAATCCCAACCCGCTGCTTCTGTCCGCCCGAAAGTTGCGCGGGGTATGCCCGTGCTTTATCTTCCAGGCCAACCAAAGAAAGCAACTCCCACACACGCCTTTCCCGTTCGGTTTTTTGCACGCCGGCAACTTCAAGGGGATAGGCGATATTCTCCGCGCAGGTCCGCTGGGAGAACAGGTTGAATTGCTGGAAGATCATGCCCATCTTCTGCCTGGCAAGCCTGAGGTTCTCTCCCTCAAGGGCGGTGATTTCCTCGCCATCCACCCAAACAGAACCACTGTCTGGCTCCTCAAGGCGGTTTACACAGCGGATCAGGGTGCTTTTTCCTGCCCCGCTCGCCCCAACCACCCCGAATATCTGACCCCTGCCTATTTCAAGCGAAATGTCATGCAGTGCATGCACTTCATCCGCGCCGGAACCAAAGGTTTTGGTTATCTTCTCTAATCTGATCATCATCAAATCGCCAGTGCAGGCGGCTGAGCCGCCTGCACATTGCCTTTTCGCTAATTACCAAACGCCGGAAGCACTGAACCCGAATACTTTTCCTCAATGAATGCTTTAACCTCAGGGGAGGTCAGCAGGGTGATAAGCTTCAGGATTGCGGGGTCCTGTTCACGGCCGCTTTTCACTGCCAAGATATTCACATAAGGGTTATCTTCCGCTCGCTCAAGCGCCAGAGCGTCTTTTGCGGGCACTAATCCGCCTTCGAGGGCGTAATTGCCATTGATTACCGCCAGCGAGGCGTCATCCAAAGCTCTGACCAACTGGGCGGCTTCCAATTCCGTAATCTTCAAGTGCTTCGAATTAAACTCGATATCAAGCACAGTGGCTTTGTAACCTGCACCTTCTTTCAGGACAATCAGACCGTTTGCTGCCAAGAGGTTTAGCGCCCTGCCGCCGTTGGTTGCATCGTTAGGAATGATCACAACAGCGCCATCCGGAACATCCTTCAGGTCTGTAAGTGTTTTGGAATAGATTCCCAGCGGTTCAATGTGGATCCCAGCCACAGATACGAGGTCCGTGCTGCGTTCAGCATTGAAGTCCACCAGATACGGCAGATGTTGGAAGAAATTCGCATCCAGTTGACCATCATTTAACGCCAGGTTGGGTTGAACGTAGTCGGTAAACTCGACAATTTCGATTTCAAGCCCGGCTGCCGCGGCAAGGTTGTCGCGAATATATGCCAGAATTTCGGCGTGAGGAACAGGCGATGCCCCGATTTTTAGTTTGACGAGGACGGTTTCTGTTGGGGCTTCTGCGACTTTCGGTGTGAAGGCTGTTAGGGCAAAAGCGCTGATTACTACAAGGATCAGGACAACAATAAGGGTTCTTACAGATTTAGTTATCATTTCTTCTCCAATTTTTCGCTAAATGAACAAAAAAGCCACCGTTTCCGGTGGCAACTTTTGTCAGTTTATCACCGGACCATCAGTCTTCTGATAGGCGGTGACCGTTTTGGCGTCAGGACGTGGCTGCAATCCCGGCGCACAAAACGTGCCACCGCCGGGGCATGTCCATCATCTGAATAAGGGAGAAGTTAGCTGTTGTTTTCAACATGCGGTCATATTACTTGTGAAATGAGAGCTTGTCAAGCCTTATGTACCAATAAGAAACAAAAAACCGCTTGGTTAAGGGTTTTCAACCAAAAAACACCTGACCTCAAGGTAAATAGTACCGCTGCAGCTCGTTTTTAGCAGGGTCGAGCGTAGCGAAAGATCGCCTCCCCATAAACCTACCGCCCAACGCGCCCGGATTGATTACCCGAGTGAGTTCAATGGTTTCGTCGCGGTAGCGGTGTGTATGCCCGTGGATCACATAGTCGTAATCCCCGCTTTGGATCCGCTGTTCCAGCTCTGCCTTTCGATCGCCGTGCATCATAAAAAACCGCTTACCAGACAGGGTCATCTCAATCGCTTCCCCGCAGTCGGGCTTGATTGGCATACCTTCAGCTTTGCTCACAATCTCAGAAGGGTCATCGCCGTTTCCAAAAGACAGATGTAAAGAATAATCCTTAAACTCATCGAGTATCTCTACCGAAATCAGATCACCCGCATGGAAGACAGTCTGGATTCCAAGTGTTCTAAAAATTTCGAGTGCGTAACGCACATTGGGTCGGATATTATGACTATCGCTTAGCAAACCAATTAGCATCTTATTCTCCTTGTGTCGGGTCCAATTATAATCTTCAAACCAACGAACCCGTGTGGTAAACTTATCTTGGAACAAAATGTGCAATCATTAAGGCTGACTGGAGACCCTGACATGACTTCATCACTTCAACAAGGTATCGACGCCGCAAAATCAGGCATGATGGAACAAGCCCTTGTGCATCTTAAAGATGCAATTGTTGAGGAGCCCGAAAACGCCAACGTTTGGGTTTGGCTCTCTGCCATTATTGAAGATGAAGAAAAACAAACCATTTTTCTCAAAAAAGCTCTCGAGATTGATCCATCCAACCGTCCCGCCCAGCGCGGTTTGGCTTTTATCGAACGGAAGAAATACATTCCACCCAAACCGGGTGAGAAACTTTCGGACTATACCAAACCGATCGGTGTCTTCAAAACTCCATCCCAGGCTGCGTCAAACGTAGCTGCTTCAGCCCAGGCAGACCGTCCCGCGCCACAGCCGCAACCTCAACCTGTTGCCACCTTCCCCCAGCCGACCGCCGCGGCGCAATCCAACCCGACGGCTGTCCCTGCAAAGCGCCGCCCCTGGCTGGACATCCTGCTCTACGGGCTGACTCTGACGGTCTTCATCGTGATCGGCATCCTGATCGGCACAACGCTTCTGAACGTGGATCTCCCCTTCCTTTCCCGCCCAACGCCTGTGATCTCGATCCTTCCCCCATCGGAAGGCGTTTTTGCTCTCAACAATGGGCAGTACGCGGAGATGAAGCTTTTCTACAACCTCCCGGAGACGGAAGAAGGCATCCCTCAACTCAGCAACAAGCAGCCCAGCTTGGTTGTGAACAACATGATCATCACTCTCGACAAGCTGCAGCTAATCAATGAAATCAACGAACCAGTGGCGTACACAACCACACCCGCCGAAAACAACATGCAGGTCCTCCAACCCGACCAGGCACTCGTGCCGGGTCGCTACTGCCTGGTCCTCCAATTTAGCCCCGAAAAACCCGACGCTCTCTACTGGTGTCTGAAGATTATCGAATAATAACCAAAAGATGCCGTCCAAAACCACACCCCCATAGGCGATAATAATGCACGAATTGAATACGATTCTTCAAAAAACACTGCTTGCAGAAAAAATCAACCAGTATGTAATCTACTCCCCGTATATTGCCCGCAAAGCCAAAGCAGGTCAATTTGTCATCCTGCGCCTTGGCGATGGCGGCGAACGGGTGCCTCTGACAATTGTTGATCACGACTCAGATGCAGGTACGATTACCCTAATCGTTCAAACCGTTGGGAAAAGCACGATGATGCTCGATGCCATTCAGCCTGGCGAAATTATCCACGACGTTTTAGGTCCGCTTGGCAACCCCTCAGAGGTCGAGAATTTTGGCAGAGTCGCGGTAATTGGCGGCGGGGTTGGCGCGGCTGTTGCCTTTCCGGTTGCCAAAGCCCTTAAAATGGCGGGCAATCACGTCACCTCCATCGTCGGAGCACGCAACAAAGATCTGATCATCCTCAAACCGGAGCTCGAGCAGTTCAGTGACCGTCTGCTTATCACCACCGATGACGGTTCCTTTGGGCTCCATGGTTTCGTAACAGACCAACTTCGCTTGCTCATCGAGGCAGGGGAACACTTTGATTATGTGCTTGCCATCGGTCCGCTCTTTATGATGCGGGCTGTTGCGGACCTCACCAAACCTTATGGCATTCCGACGACGGTCAGCCTTAACACCATTATGGTGGATGGAACCGGCATGTGCGGCGGCTGCCGCGTTCAGGTTGGCGATACCGTCAAATTTACCTGTGTGGATGGTCCTGAGTTCGATGGTCACCTGGTGGATTTCGAAACCGTAATCCACCGCAACCGCACCTACAACCACCCCGAAGATTGCCGCCTGGACACTCAGGTTGCTGAGATCGAAATCGACTTGCTCGAAGACCAAACACCCCAGTCCGGCAAGGACCGCCAGATTATGCCTGAGCTTCCTGCCCACGAACGAATCCGCAATTTCCAGGAAGTGGCGCTTGGGCTCACAGCCGAACAAGCTATGATCGAAGCAGAGAGGTGCTTGCAGTGCCGAAATCCACTTTGTGTTCAAGGTTGCCCGGTTTCAGTGCAAATCCCCCAATTCATCCAGCTCCTGAAAGCTGGCGACGCGGTTGCCGCGGGACGCCTGATTAAGAACGACAACGCACTCCCACGCGTTTGCGGTCGCGTTTGCCCGCAGGAAGACCAGTGCGAAGGCGCGTGCATTCTCAACCGCCGCGGGAAACCGATCGCGATTGGCGCCCTCGAAAGTTTCGTTTCAGACGCGCTTGCCGCTGCTGAGCCCGAAAACCCCTCCCTGGCGAGCCAAACTGGCTTCAGGGCTGCCATGATCGGTTCTGGTCCTGCCAGCCTTAGTTGCGCGGGTGACCTCGCGCGGGCTGGCGTGGATGTGACAGTCTTTGAGGCTTTCCACGATTTCGGCGGCGTTTTACGCTAT
>JAYFQB010000065.1:0-3474 GCA_034927385.1 Anaerolineaceae bacterium
GAAGGGCTTGGTTTCTCCGGAAAAGCGGGCATGTTCAGCCGAATTGAACGCTCGATTGTCCTTATACTCGGGCTGGTATTTAATAAGTTGCTTATTTCAATTGGAATAATTGCTATTCTGGCAAATATAACCGCGCTTCAGAGGATACTCTTCGTTTGGAAGCAGTCAAAGCAAGCCTAGTTAGCCGCGGTTACAGAAAGGAAATTTCATGATTCAAGGTTTTAATATCGGTCCATTAACGATCCGTTTTTATGCGATTATCATCATCGTTGGAGCAATTATTGGCGGCTGGTTGGCTTCGGTTCTGGCAAAACGGGCAGGTCGCGACCCTGAGGTCATCCTGGATATTCTTCCGTGGCTGCTGATCGGAGGCATCATTGGCGCACGGATCTGGCATGTTTTCACCCCGTCTGGCTCCAACCAGGCAATGGGCATCACAACCGAGAACTACCTGCGCAATCCGATCGAGATCCTCAAGGTCTGGAAAGGTGGGCTTGGCATTCCTGGAGGTGTGATTGGTGGAGCGGTTGCTCTCATCATCTACTGCAAGGCGAGGAAATTAACCTTCTTTGAGTGGGCAGATTACATCGCGCCAGGGCTGCTTGTGGGGCAGGCAATTGGCAGGTGGGGAAACTTCGTGAATCAGGAAGTTTACGGTCGTCCCTCCAACCTCCCTTGGGCAATCACGATTGACCCAGCCTATCGGATGCCCGGCTTTGAACAAGTGGCGAAATATCACCCGCTGTTTCTCTATGAGAGCCTCTTGAATCTTCTCGCGGCTGGGCTGCTTCTGCTGATCAACCGCAAGTGGCGGAAAAAGCTGTTTACGGGTGACCTATTCCTGCTTTACCTTGTGCTATATCCAGCTATTCGTTTCTTCCTTGAATTCCTGCGCCTTGATCCCTCGCCGGTGAACGGCATCAATGTCAATCAAACTTCCATGCTGGTGGTATGTCTAATTGCGGTGCTGCTTTTGGTGCTGCGCCATACTGTTTGGGCTAAGGGCTTGGGAAGCAAAGAAGAGAAAATTGAAGCTGAGAGAGCAGCGGAGCATGACGCCCGGTTGCTTAAGCAAGCGGAAGCAGAAAAAGGCGCGGAAAGGGCTGATCAGGTTACCGAAGCAAGTGACCAAACCGAGGAGTCGGTTAAGGAGGATGCTGAGGAGCCTTCGCTGAATACTGAGGACCTGGAAGAAGATGCCTCAACCGCACCCGAAGAGCCTGCCGACCCTGAACCTAAATTTGAGGATGATGTTTCGTCCTTTCCAAACAATTAATTTGCGCTAAGTTATGGAGGCACGGCACCTTCGCCCACTGGCGATGAAGCCGTGCCTCTTTTGAATGGGGGCTTTGGAATGGGTTTCAAACAAAAAAGGGAAGTAGGCAGCGCGACTGGCAGACCAATTCCTGAAAAAATCGAGAATCTGGTGTCATGGATTAAACATCCGTATAAAGAAAACAGCCGGTCTCACAGGTAAAGCAATCAGCCTTTATCCCATTTTTTCATTAATAGCAGCTTTGTAAAATGGCTGACTATTGAGTGGTAAAATCATCTTTTATCCACATTTCAAACGGTCAGACGCCGAAAACAGACCGTGGAGGAGACTAAGATGAACATCAATGAACAAGTCGAATATTTAATGCAAGGCGCCGATTTTGGCGACGCAGCCATCGCGGATAACATGGCGGATGAGTTGCGCCAACGACTGATCGAGTGTGAAAAAACCGGCAAGCCCCTGCGTGTCTATTGCGGCTACGATCCCACCTCCACCGACCTGCACCTCGGACATACCGTCACCATGCGCAAGCTCCGCCAGTTCCAGGAACTCGGGCATGAGGTGCTGTTTGTGATCGGCACCTACACCTCCATGATTGGTGACCCCTCCGATAAGGACAAGCTGCGTCCCCATCTGGGTGAGGAGAAGGTAATGGAAAACGCCCGGACGTATGCCGAGCAGGCTTTCCGCATCCTCGACCCAAAACGCACGCAGGTGCTATACAACGATCAGTGGCTCCGAAAGCTGACAATGTCCGACTTTATCGGTTTGGCTTCCAATTTTACGGTTCAACAGTTCCTCACCCGCGACAACTTCCACAAACGCTGGGATAAAAACGAACCTATCTATCTCCACGAATTTTTCTACGCAATCATGCAGGGGTATGATGCCTACCATCTCGACGCCGATGTCCAGGTTGGGGGGTCTGATCAACTATTCAATATCATTACCGCTTCGCGCAAGGTGATGACCTCGCTGGGAAAGAAACCCAATATCGGGGTCATCCTCGGCATCCTGCCTGGCACAGATGGCGAAGTGCGTATGAGCAAATCTCTCGGCAACCATATCCCGCTCAACACCAATGCCGCGGATATGTACGGAAAGGTGATGAGCATACCGGATAAAGCCATGCCGATTTACGCCGAACTCGCCACTGAATGGACACCTGAACAGCTTTCCCACTTCAAAGCCGGCCTGGCGACCAGCAGCCTCCATCCGCGTGACGCAAAAATGCAGCTCGCGTTTGGCATCACGACGGTCTTTTATGGGGTCGAAGCTGCCGAGGCAGCCCAAAATCAGTTTGTACAGACCTTCCAAAAAGGCGACACCCCGGAAGAAATCCCGGAGTATCAACCCGCTGAGGGTGAAACGCTGATCGACATTATGGTGGGTCAGAAACTGGCAGGTTCGCGCAGCGAGGCTCGCCGCCTGATTGATCAGATGGGCGTCAAAATTAATGGAGTTACGATCAGTGACTCTTCCTGCATTCCTGAAACCGACAGTGTGGTCCAGGTTGGAAGGCGAAAGTTCCTGCGGATTCGCTAAGGTTTAGTCCGTCGCGAATAAACTCAACAGACTGCTCCCGATTGTTTGCGCAAGGTCGGGAGCGTTTGATTCTATAGCCACGGCGATGGCTAATGGCGCGGCAACCCACTTTTCGGTGGTCCCGCCGATGTACCAGGTGAGGATCTTTCCATCATTGGTTTGGGCGTGACCGCTCTGGAACCAAAACGCCTGGTCGCTACCAGCCAGGTTGGCACGCAGCCTGGTGATTGCTTCCGAACTGATCACCCGCACAGGCAGAACGCCTTCGCGGAAAGGCGTCCAGGTGCCATCTTCGGCGAGATAAGTGTTGAGCAGGCGCGGCGAGGGGAGCAGACCATCGTTTGTGATGCTTGCCGCGACCAATGCCATCTGGAGCGGGGTTGCCTGGATTTCAAGCGCGGTTTTCGGCTTGGTTTCGATGACTGCCGGATCTGGGCGGACTGTGGGGGCGATTGTGCGCAGCGAGAAACTGGGGGCGGTGAAAAGCCCGAAGGATTCCAGGTGATTCAAGAAGGTAGTTGGGTCCAGGTTTTGGATTATTTCCATAGCCGCCTGCTCACAACCGCCCTGAATGCCGCTTAATTCCTCGCCATACGCTTCGCTGGCAGCCTGACAGTACTCGTCCTGATTGCCCGCGGAGTTTTGAAGCGACC
>JAYFQB010000280.1:0-3640 GCA_034927385.1 Anaerolineaceae bacterium
ATTTTTTCGGGATCAAAACCAGCCACGCTGGCTTTTACAACGTATTCCTGATCTTTTTCAAGGACATCGAGCGGGAAGCCCGAAGGAAGTTGTTCCGTGTCCATACTCATGAAGCGGTTCATTACTCTTTCCAGGTCGTACTGGTTTCTCCAGTAAGGTGATCGTCTAATCATGTAAGCCATATGTTCCTCCATTTGATCTTGTTTATGCCTGGAGTCTATGAATTATTTGTTAGAGATAGGTTAATACATCGTATGCGGTGTGTCAGAAATACTTTTTAAGCTCCACAACGCCAATTTTCCCGATGGTTTCGGGGTACAATCTATCAGACAACAAAGAAAAATCCTTCCGGCGTATGCCGGTTTATTATGTTAGGTAAAAATTATGAGTAAAAAAACATTACGTATCATCCCCCTCGGCGGTTTAGGCGAGGTGGGCAAAAATATGACGGTCTATGAATACAATCAGCAGCTATTGATTGTGGATGCCGGCATGATGTTCCCCGACAACGACATGATCGGCATTGATTACATCATCCCTGATTTTGAATATGTGAAGCAGCGGGCAGACCAGGTTAGGGGCATTGTCATCACCCACGGGCATGAGGACCACACCGGCGCGATTGGTCACCTGCTTGAATATGTGAACGCGCCAGTTTACGCCACGCCGCTTACAAACGGCTTGATCAAAAACAAGCTCAACCGGCGCGGTATGAGTGTGGAACCCAAATTGGTCGACATCCAGGCTGGCGAATCGGTGCAGATCGGACCGTTCAAGGTCGACTTTTTCCACGTCTGCCACTCAATCCCGGATGGGATCGGGCTCGGCATCGACACTCCGGCTGGGCTGATTGTGCACACCGGCGACTACAAATTTGACCATACCCCCATTGATGGACGTCCCACCGACTATGGCAAATTGGCTGAGTTCGCCCGTAGAGGCGTTTTGGCGCTGCTTTCAGACTCAACCAACGCGGAACGCCCGGGCTGGACAGCCTCTGAGCGTGTGATCAATGACGCTTTCGAGAAGGTTTTCTACCAGGCTAAGGGGCGCATTATTGTTGCCACCTTCGCTTCTCTGATTTCGCGCATGCAGCAGGTTTTGGAAACCGCCAAAAGGCATGACCGCAAGGTCAGTTTTGTGGGTCTGAGCATGACCGAAAACGCCCGCATTGCCAAGGAGTTGGGATATCTGAATTACGATGAGAGCCAGGTGGTTTCCACCGAACAGGCTCTTTCCATGCCGGAAAACAAGGTGGTCCTGTTGGTCACAGGCTCCCAGGGCGAGCCAACCTCCATCCTTGGACGTCTGGCAAATGGCACGAATAACCGGTTTGGAGTTAAGGAAGGCGACACGATTGTGCTTTCTTCCCATCCAATCCCCGGCAATGAAGAGCCAGTTTACCGCGCCATCAACCGCCTGATGGAAAGAGGGGCGGATGTGGTCTATGAAGCGATTATGCCGGTGCATGTTTCAGGGCATGCCAGCCAGGAAGAGATTAAGCTCCTGCTGCATCTCGTGAAGCCGCGCTACCTGATCCCCATCCACGGCGAAATGCGCATGCTCCGGCAGCATAAGCGGCTGGCGCGCGAAGTTGGCATGGAAGAAGAGCAAATCGCGCTGGTTCAGAACGGGCGGATCATTGAGTTTACCCACGGCGAGATGACCCTCGGGGAACGTATTCCCGGCGGTTATGTCTTCGTGGACGGCATCGGCGTGGGTGATGTGGACGTCTCCACCATGCGCGATCGTGAGCTGCTCAGCCAGGACGGCGTGGTTTTGCTCAACCTTGAGTTAGACAAAAATAACGGTAAGTTCAAGGAGCTGGAGATCATCAGCCGCGGTTTTATCGCCCAGGACGAATCGCAGGAGCTGTTTGCGGAGCTGCGTAAGCGCGTGGTGAAGCTTTCCCAGTTCCCGGCGAATAACCTGCAGAAGGAAATTCAGAGCGTCGCGACCTCCTACCTCAACGAAGAAACCAAGCGCCGCCCGGTGATTTTCGTGACGATCTCAAAGGTTTAACGGCGATATTTCATTAAAGAAAACGCCCTGGCAGTCGGATTGATGCCAGGGCGTATTTTTTAAAGAGAAGGAATGATCAGGAGTTTTTCATGATCACCGAGCCAATAGCGTCGGCGACATTTTCGCACTGGTCACAGATTTTTTCGAATCGATCAAACAGCCGCACCCAAACCATGATGTGGATCGGGTCTTTCTCCTTGGAGTAAAGCTCATGCACAGTCTTGAAGTAAAGCGCGTCGGCGAGTTCCTCAACCACATTGACCTCAACGATTTTTTGCGCGATAAGGTCTGACTTGCGGAAGTTTTCAAACTCATCGAAGCAGTCTTTCATGGCTTCGGTGGCTCGCACGATCAAGTCCACAAAATCGATCGCTTCGTGGCGCATCGATTTCACGTTGTACATAAAGAACATCTGAAAGACCTCTTCGATGGTGTCCAATACGTCATCCAGCATGTAGGACAAGGTGGCGATATCTTCCCGCTCAATAGGGGTGATGAACTCAGCGACCAGCATTTTCATCATCTGATGTTTTTTCAGGTCAGCGCCATGCTCAATCTCGTGCATGGTTTTGTTAAGTTTTTCCATCTTGTCGGGGTTGTAGTTCTTGACAGCCTTTTCGAGGTGATGGGCGGCAGTTATCGCGTCATTGGCGATATCGCTGAACATGTTGTAGTAGTTGTGGTCTTTTTTTGCCATAGTACGTCCTTAAACAAATAGGTGAATTAGAAGGCGGGTCACAAGGTAGCCAAGCAGACCGCAGCCAGGAAAGGTGAGTACCCAAGCCAACACCATCTCGCGAACAACGCCCCAGTTTACCGAGCGAATGCGTCTCGCGGCACCAACCCCCATGATGGCGGTGGTTTTCGTGTGGGTCGTAGAAACAGGCAAACCTTTAAACAAGGTGGCTGCCAGGAGCGAAAGAGCGGCTGCGAGATCGGCGCTAAAGCCCTGGTAGGTTTCGAGTTTTACCATATCCATGCCAACTGCCTTGATAATGCGATACCCGCCAATCGAAGTTCCAAGCGCCATGATCACTGAGCAAAACAGCATCAGCCAGATCGGAATCTCAAAAGACGCTTCCACGCCCTGCCCCTTTGCCAGAGCCATGCCGATCAGGAACACACCGATAAACTTCTGCCCATCCTGCGCCCCATGCATAAACGCCATTGCCGCCGCGCCGCCAACCTGGGCATTTCGGAAAAATTTGTTGGTTTTGCGCCGGTCCTGGTATTTGAAAATTGATTCAATCAATTTGGCAATCCCCCAACCCAAGGAGAATCCGCCAAATGTGGAAAGGAGTAAACCAAACACCACTTTCAACCATTCCGCGCCATTGACAGCCTGGAAGCTATTGGAGTACGCAACCGCCGCGCCGGTTAGACCAGCTATCAGCGCGTGGCTTTCAGACGTGGGAATGCCAAAATACCACGCCGCCGTCGCCCAGATGACAATGGACGCCAGGGCACCGCTAAGGGCAATGGAGCTGGCTTTCATGTCCGTACCGAAATCGACCATGTTGCTGATGGTCATAGCGACACTTTTATTGATCAGGGTCATCACAAAAACGCCAAGGAAATTACAAACAGCAGCCATCAGAATGGCGTTTTTAGGTTTGAT
>JAYFQB010000189.1:0-2445 GCA_034927385.1 Anaerolineaceae bacterium
ATAAAGAAGAGCCCGAGTGGATGCTGGAATTTCGGTTGAAGGCTTTCAAACACTACATCCAGCGCCCGATGCCAACCTGGGGTCCTGACCTGAGCGGTTTGAACCTCGATAATATTTACTATTACGTCCGCCCTGCCGAGATAGACCAAAAATCGTGGGAGGACGTTCCTGATACGATCAAGACCACGTTCGACAAGCTGGGTATTCCCGAAGCTGAGCAGAAATATCTTGCCGGTGTTGGCGCCCAGTACGACTCGGAGATGGTTTACCATAATGTGCAGGAAGCCCTCGAGAAGCAAGGCGTAATCTTTTTGAGCATCGAAAACGGACTCAAGGAGCATCCTGACTTATTCCGCGAATACTTCTCAACCGTTATACCGATCCAGGATAACAAGTTCGCGGCACTCAACAGCGCGGTTTGGTCGGGGGGATCCTTTGTTTATGTGCCAAAAGGTGTGAAGGTCGATCTGCCGTTGCAGGCGTACTTCCGCCTGAATAACGCGAGCATGGGACAGTTTGAACGGTCATTGATTATCGCGGATGAAGGCGCACAGGTTCATTATGTGGAAGGCTGCACCGCGCCGCTTTACTCAACTGAGTCTTTTCACAGCGGAGTGATTGAGATTGTCGTCAAGAAAAACGCCCGTGTGCGTTACACGACGATCCAAAACTGGTCTTCCAACGTTTACAACCTGGTGACACAGCGTGCCTCGGTTTGGGAGAACGGCACGATGGAATGGGTGGATGCCAACCTCGGGTCGAAAGTGACCATGAAGTATCCATCCTGTTACCTGCGTGGAGAAGGCGCCCATGGCGAGATGCTTTCAGTTGCTTTCGCGGGTCCTGGGCAGATCCAGGACGCAGGCGCAAAGATGGTTCATTTTGCGAATAACACCAGCAGCAAGATCACTTCCAAGTCCATTTCCAGGGCGAACGGGCAGTCATCGTACCGGGGATTGGTGAAAGTGGCTCACGGGCTGAAGAATATCAAATCCAGCGTGGTTTGTGACGCGCTTTTGCTCGACCCGCAATCCCGGTCGGATACCTATCCGACGATTGAAAGCGGCTCGAAGGATGTGACCATCGGTCATGAAGCGACGGTCAGTAGAATTGGCGAAGAACAGCTTTTCTACCTCAACAGCCGCGGACTAAGCGATGAGGAAGCCACAACGATGGTGGTCTCTGGCTTTATTGAACCTTTGGTGAAGGAACTTCCAATGGAATATGCCGTCGAGATGAACCGCCTGGTTAAATTGCAGATGATTGGATCGGTAGGGTAGCCCCATGCATAATCCCGAGGTGACGTATCGTTCCATTTTTGACGTAGAAAAAGACCCCGCCCAATGGCACACTGCCTTT
This sequence comes from Anaerolineaceae bacterium, assembly GCA_034927385.1. GTDB lineage: Bacteria > Chloroflexota > Anaerolineae > Anaerolineales > Anaerolineaceae > Mesolinea. Next base: position 1,360 of record JAYFQB010000189.1, read on the forward strand.
GAGCAGGCAAACAAAGGCTTGGGTCTGCCATTAGCCCACACCTTTAACCTGGCATGGGAAAAAGCGGCCGCTTTGCCAATCCCGCAGCAAAAGATGGAAAAGTGGCGCTGGCTTGATTTCTCGCATGTTGGGCTTGCCGATGGGAAGGTTTGGACTAATCCCGAGTTGAAACTCGACGTAGAGTTTATTCCTGCCAAGGAAGGCGACCCAAAGCCTGACGAGCGTTCTCATGAGGGGCTCGTGATTACCACTTTCGCGGACGCCCTGAGGGACCGCCCGGATCAGGTTGCAAGCTTTTTAGATCGGCTGGATAAGCCCGCAAGCGAGAAGTTCCAGGTTTTGGCTGAAGCCCTGGCAAGGAACGGACTGTTCGTCCACGTTCCCAAAGGGCTGAAGGTAGAAGGCGTCGCCGTCGTAAACGTACACGGCAAGCTTAACTCAGGCATGACCGCCACGCGGGTTCTGATTTGGCTCGAACCCGGCGCTGAGCTGAAACTTGTGCTGGACAGCCAGAACAAGCTCCAGCATGGCGAGGGGACCTTCCTCCAGCTTTCAAAGACGGATTTGCTGCTCGAAGACGACTCACGGCTGCACTTTTCGGACGTTTCGATCTTCCAACAGGAGGTTGTGACGCTGCTCTACAACCAGGCAAGGCTTGGCAGGGCTGCAAAGTTAGAGTGGATTCATGCGGCAGTCGCGACAGTTCTTGGAAAACAGAGCGTTGAAGTGAGCCTGGAAGGAGAAGGCGCGGACGCGGAACTGAAAGGTTTTTACTTCCCTTCGCAGGGGCAGAAAATCAGCATTGACACCGTACAAAATCATCTGGCATCCCACACCAGGAGCAATTTGTTGTTTAGAGGGGCTGCCAACGGGAACGGTGAAGCAATCTGGCGCGGGATGATTTTTGTGGACCCAATCGCGCAAAGAACCGATGGCTATCAATCCAACCAAAACCTGATGTTGGGTGATCGTTCTGAAATTAAATCCATCCCAGGGCTTGAGATTTGTGCTGACGACGTCAGCTGCTCACATGGCGCCACGGTTGGAAGTATAGATGAAATGGAATTGTTCTATCTGGAAGCCCGT
>JAYFQB010000346.1:0-3360 GCA_034927385.1 Anaerolineaceae bacterium
GATGGCGACACCCTGACCTACACGATTGTTGCTGGACCGAGCCATGGCACTCTGAGCGGAACCGCTCCGAACCTGACCTACACTCCTGCCGCAAACTACAACGGTCCGGACAGCTTCACTTTCAAAGCCAACGATGGCACGGCAGACAGCAATGTTGCGACAGTCACGATCACGGTAACTCCAGTCAACGACGCACCAGTTGCACAGGATCAGTCTGTAACCACTCCCGAAGATACAGCCAAGGCTATCACCCTGGTTGCCACTGACGCTGACGGCGACACATTGACCTATGCGATTGTGGCTCAACCTGCTCACGGTTCTGTGACCTTGGTTGGGAACGTCGCGACTTACACACCCGCTGCTAACTACAACGGCCCGGACAGCTTCACTTTCAAAGCCAACGACGGCACGATTGACAGCAATGTTGCGACAGTCACGATCACAGTCACCCCGGTCAATGACGCACCAGTTGCTGTTGACGACGCGTACACGATGAATGAAAAGGATACTTTGACGGTTGCTGCTCCTGGTGTTCTGGCGAATGATACCGATGTGGATGGAGACACCCTCACCGCAATCCTGGTGGACGGTGTTCAACACGGCGTCCTGACCCTGAACGCGGATGGGTCCTTTACCTACACACCGGACGAGTACTTCAACGGAGTGGACAGCTTCACCTACAAGGCGAAGGATGCGGCGTTGGAAAGCGATCTGGCTGTCGTGACCATCACGGTTACCCCGGTCAACGACTGGCCTATCGCCAACGATGACGAATACGAAACCATGGCTGGCATTACGCTCGATGTCGCGGCGCCTGGCGTCCTGGCAAATGACGTTCTGTTGGACCCGGAAGAGACTGTAACATTGAGTGTTTTTGTTCAGCCTGCCCACGGCACGCTGACCCTCAACAATGACGGCTCCTTCACCTACATACCTGACGCGGGCTTCTTTGGTGTGGACACCTTCGAATACCAGCTCAACTCGACTAAGATGATCCAAGGTGACGCGTTCAGCGACACAGCGGTTGTTACCATCACCGTCAAGGCGAAATATATTTACTTGCCGCTGATTCTCCGCTAAGCGGGATGACGGATTAAAGCAAAACCGGAGGAGCTTTGGCTCCTCCGGTTTTTTTATACCGCGCGGTGTCTATTTCAGAATAAGTGGAAGACGGGTGAGGTACTGAAGGGTATACACAAAGCTCACAACAGGGCTATCAGAATACATCGGAGCGGACGTAAAGGCTTTAACCGTCACAGTATTGCTGCTGGTGATCAGCAGGGTGATATCGCTCCCAACCGGGCTGCTTTGGGTTGGCGTGCTGCCGTCAGTTGTATAGTGGAAGGAAGCCCCTGGAGTCATAGAAGAAAGCCTGATGACGCTGCCATTCGGAAGTGTTGAGCCCGAAGGAGGGTTGGCTGTTGGTGCGGCAGCCGGCGGCGCGGGAGAAATGGTAAAGCTATTGCTGACCTTATAAAGATCAACCGCTTCAAAATTATAAATGAAGCGCTTAATATCTGAGCTATAAAGCAGCACATGACCCGACAAGGTGTACATGCCGGGCTTGTCCACGCTCAGATCGGTGAAATTTGCGCTGCCGTTGGAAAGAGGCAAAATGGTGGTACCGCTGAGCGTGGCTCCGTTTGGAACGGTTAACGCAACGTCTGCCGCCCCGCTGGCTTCTCCAGTGATCAAGTCGCCGTCAGGCCCAGCCAGCGCGAAGATCGGGCTGGGGTTTAAGGTCTGGAAGGCGGCGGCCCCGCCGGGTTGGGTCTGCCAGACAACCTGGGTAGCCCAGGGTTGGTGCCGCAGGACGCGCCTGTTTGGTGAGCTAATTTCCACTGCTGGATCACTGACATAGACGTAACCCTTGTTATCAACCGCAACGCTGTAAATATCATTGAACTGAACAAATCCTTCTCTGCGAATCTGAGCCCATTGGCTTGCATTTTTGGCAAAGACGTGTAAATCCTGGGTTAGGTGATCACTGACATAAACATTCCCGAAGCGATCAACAGCCATATCATTGGGGATTTTGAGAATTTGCAGCGAATTATCAACCCCGGGATAAGGTAATCAGGTCGATGTACCGGAAGCCATACGTGCCAGGCGGGCATAGTAAGTAGTACCAGTGGAAATCGCCTCAATAGCATAGAGATGGTTATTGATATCAGTCGCAATCGCGGCGATGGATGTAAAACCGCCATTCCCCCAGTTGCCAACGACGCTCCATGTGCTTCCTCCACTCGATAACTTCCTGATTTGGTTCGCGGCGGAGTCCGTGTTGGCAACTCTATCCGCCACATACACATTCCCAAGCTGGTCAATCGCGACTCCGATTGGCAATCTGAAAATTGTGTTGTGGGTAATATCCGTCCAGGTGGATCCGTTATACTTCCAAAGCACGTTGCTATTGCCACTAATGCCATTCAGGACGTAAACATTGTTAGAAGCATCCACAGTCACCCCAACCAGCCATTGTGAGGTGCCATTATAGGGTTGATTCGGCAGAAAAGTCCAACTGGTAGCCTGTTTTTCCTTTTTCAACACCAGTTGGTAGCCAATATCAACCACATAGACGGTTTGGTTTGAGTCCACCGCCAGGTCGGTCGGACAGGTACCAGTGCTCTCACCATCCGCCAGAATGTCCCAACCGCCCACCCAACCGCCTTCGGCAAACGCCGCGCTTACTGAGCTCATCAGAATCAATAAAACACCGGCGAAGACGCCAAAAACCTTAAAAGATGGGTGCCGTGCGAGATGTTGTTTCATTTATTACCTCCAATCGAATTTCATTATCGGATCAATGGGTCCCGGGAGGGACAAACAGAGCTGGAACGATTTTCCATGGAGAGGTCAAATTCCTGGCGTTTGCCTCTTAACACGCGATAGCCGGAGATTCCTGAGGCGCGATTTTCCTGCGGTCGCCAGGAAAGGCGCAAAGGTGGGGTGCCTCAGGAATGATGAACTATTCATTTTTAAAAGAAAAATATTGATGGTTGGATGGGCGCCTTAATCACTCTGAATACGGATACAAACATCCGTAAGGACACTTTAATTATATGATTAAAAGCACAAATGGGACAGGTGTTTTTCTTAAAGCAATACCAGTTTCAAAAGTTGCAGCCATATGAAGCTATAATATTTATGCTCCGAAACGAGGAATATGATAAAAACACAAGGACTGACGAAGAAGTTTAAAATCGGCAAAAAACCTGAAAACGAGCTGGTGGCGGTGAATAATTTGAGCCTGGAAGTGCAGCATGGAGAGGTTTTTGGGTTTTTAGGACCAAACGGTGCCGGGAAGACCACAACCGTGCGCATGCTGACAGGGTTGATCCGCCCCACCTCCGGCGGAGC
>JAYFQB010000095.1:0-2952 GCA_034927385.1 Anaerolineaceae bacterium
CACTTTACCCGATCTAGTCGTGTTGGATGTGATGATGCCGGATATGGACGGCTTCACTGTGCTTGAAACAATCCGTGAAATCAGCTCGACCCCGGTGATCATGCTGACCGCCAAAGGTGAAGAGGAAGATCGCGTTCGGGGGCTGGAATTAGGGGCGGATGACTACGTCCCCAAGCCATGGAGCAGCCGCGAATTAACCAGCCGAATAAAGGCTGTGCTGCGGAGGGTAAACTCCAATGATGATGGAGAGACCGGGAAGATTGTTGTGGATGACCGTCTGACAATCGACTTTGATCGACATGAAGTCTGGGTGGAGGGGAAACAGGTCAAACTTCGCCCAACAGAATACCGGCTGCTTTACCACCTGGTGAAGAATGCCGGGTGGGTGTTGACTCATGACCAGATCCTGACCCGGGTTTGGGGTTATGAATATCAGGATGAACCGCATTATGTGCGCCTTTACATCAACTACCTGAGAAAAAAGCTCGAGAAAGACCCCGCAAACCCGCAATATATCCTGACCGAACGTGGTGTGGGGTATCGGTTTGTGGATTATAAGCGCGACAACCGCTAATTGGATTCAGGGGGGCAAATTTTGGAATTGTGCCGTCAAGCCGCTGCTGGCTTGAGGCAGGCTGATTGTATGATTGCATCGTCTGCAGCGTTTAACCCAATGATCGAGAGGTTCGCATGGCAAAGAAAAAACCCAAAATTGAGAACAAAGAAGATAAGCTCAAGCCCGAAAGCAAACAGGTCGAGCCAAAGCAGGTGTTGAAGGCGGCGCATGCCGGAGAGAAAAAGAAACCTCTTTCGGACGCCGCTTATGAGAAGGAGCTGCGCAAACTGCAGGTTGAGCTGGTGAAGCTGCAACTCTGGATCAAGGAACGCGGGTTGAAGGTGGCGGTGATCTTTGAGGGGCGGGACGCGGCAGGGAAGGGCGGCACCATCAAACGGCTGACCGAGACCCTCAACCCCAGAATTGTGCGCGTGGTCGCGCTGCCTGTCGCGACGGAGAAGGAAAAGACCCAATGGTATTTCCAACGTTACGTGGCACACCTGCCTGCCGCGGGTGAGATGGTGGTGTTTGACCGTTCCTGGTACAACCGCGCAGGGGTTGAACGCGTTATGGGCTTCTGTACTCCGGAGCAGGTGGAGGAATTCTTCCGAAGCGTGCCCGAGTTTGAAAAGATGTTGATCCGTTCCGGTATTATTTTGATTAAGTATTGGTTTTCTGTCAGCGATGAGGAGCAGGAAAAACGATTCCAACAGCGCATGGACGATATTACGCGGCGCTGGAAACTGAGCCCGATGGACCTTGAATCCCGCAAACGCTGGGTTGAATACTCCCGTGCCAAGGACGATATGTTCCGCTTTACCGATACCAAGCAAAGCCCCTGGTATGTGGTCCAGGCGGATGACAAGAAGCGAGCCCGGTTGAATTGCATCAGCCATTTGTTGAGTTTGATCGCATACGAGGACCTTACGCCGCCAAAAATGGAGCTGCCGCCAAAGCAAATTGACGACTCATACGTGCGGCCGCCTTTCGAGGATCAGACTTTTGTTCCGGAGTATGTGATCGGGGAAGAGAACAAGTAACGGTCTGACCGCTCAGGCTGCGGGTGTGTTGGTGTTTTCCGCTGCTTCCGGCTATGACGGTTCATCCGAAGAGGCAATTTGGATCACGGAATGTCAAACAACCGCCTGGCGTTGGCTGTGGTTATCTGGCCGACCTCTTCAGCGGTTGTGCCCCAGATCTCGGCGATTTTGGCGGCAATCAGAGGTATAAACGCGGGTTCGTTGCGTTCGCCTCGGTGGGGATGGGGCGGCAAATAGGGGCTGTCCGTTTCGAGCAAGATCATCTCCCGCGGCAGTGCTTCTACCAGAGCCTGTTTATCTCTTCCATTTTTGTAGGTTACCGGACCACCAACGCCGAAGAAGAAACCAGCCTCAGCTAGTTCGAGAGCCAACTCCTGAGGTCCTGTGTAGGAGTGCATCACGCCGGGGCGGGTTTTGAGGGGGTGGTTTGCGGGCAAGGATGCCTGCCAGTTGAGCAGGATCGGACCAAGGTCATCCGCGGCATCGCGGTTGTGGATGACCACTGGCAAGGCGAGCTCGCGAGCCAGCTCCAACTGGGGGAGGAGAACTGCTTTTTGTTGTGAGGGGGTGGCATAGTCCCAGTGATAATCCAGCCCAATTTCGCCGATGCCGACCACACCAGGCTGTTTCGCGAGAGAGTTGAGCTGGTTGAGGCAATCCGGAGCCACCTCGGCGGCATAGTTGGGGTGGATCCCAACGGTCAGATGGAAGAATTTGGGGGCTTTGCGGACAAGGTCCAGGGCGTTTTGGGCGGTCGCGCAATCGAGGGCGGGGATGATGATGAAGCCAAGCCTGGCATCAACTGCCCTATGGACGACGGTGTCAAAATCTTCGCTGAAGGCAGGCATGTCGAGGTGGCAGTGTGTGTCGGAGAAAATGGGGGTGTTTTCGTTGGGCATGGGTTTATTTTACCTGTAACGTTTGCGCTTGGTGGCGGTTGTAAATCGGGATGAAATTGCAGCATTAATTGTTTTCACAAACCAACCTGCATTACGCGTTTTCGCTGCCTAATCGATGTTGGGAGGAATGGCGATGTAGTGCGGAATCCGCTTCAGCCTGCCCTTGTGTCATTTTATGAGGGTTGCGGACTCCGCCGCAATGTACATGCATCAACGGAGCGGCGATGTAGGGCGAGATTGAGGGCAGCATGGATTCTGGGTTGGAAGAACGTATGTTGCCCTCAATCCGCCGATCACAAAAATATTGATTTACCGCAACGGCGGAGTGGTGATGTAGGGCGGAATCCGCTTCAGCCTGCCCTTGTGTCATTTTACGAGGGTTGCGGACTCCGCCGCAAGGTACATGCATTAACGGAGTGGCGATGTAGGGCGAGATTGAGGGCAGCATGGATTCTGG
>JAYFQB010000236.1:0-3479 GCA_034927385.1 Anaerolineaceae bacterium
GGTAAAGCCGCGGCGCTCAGTTATAATTCCTTAACTAATCGAACAGGAGACGACCATGACCACACCCCCACGTTGGGACCTTTCCAATATCTACCTCTCCCTTGATGATCCAGCCCTTACCGCGGAAATCGAGGCTGTGAAGCAGTCCATTAAGGAGGCTACCCATGCCTTCGAAACCGAATACCTGCCTCTGCTTGACCCTGCCTCATCCATTGAGGCACTGAACCACGCTTTGAACGATTACGTGGTGCATGCCAATGAGCTTGAGCTGAAAGCTGGAAAGATTTTTGCCTTCCTTGGCGCGATTATTTCCACCGATTCGTTCAATAAAGCTGCTGAACAGCTTCAATCCAAAATGGCGATCGCCATGTTACCCCTGCATGACCTTAGTGTGCGGATCAATGCCTGGCTCGGTGCCTTGGGCGACCGCCTGGAAAAAGCGCTTGAGATCCCCGGCGCGGCACATGAGCATGCCTTTCGTTTGCTTGAAATCGCGAAGGACAGCCGCTATCAGATGTCTGAACCTGAGGAAATTCTCGCCAACGAGCTGACCCTCTCAGGTGGCGGTGCCTGGGACGAATTGCAAGGAGTGCTCACCTCGCAGAAAAGCGTTGAATTTGAGTTGGATGGCAAGCCGCAACTGCTGCCTCTGCCGGCGTTGATCAATCTTCGATCCCATCCAGACGCGGACGTTCGGGAACGCGCCTATAAACGCGAACAGGAAGTTTTCGAGGAAATGAAAGAACCCCTGGCTGCCTGTCTGAACGGAGTCAAAGGGGAAGTGGTCACACTCGACCGCAAACGCGGGCGTGAGGACTGCCTCCATTCCTCGCTGGACATGGCAAGGATCGACCGTGCCACGCTCGAAGCGATGCTTGAGGCTATCGATGATGCGCTGCCGATGTTCAGGCGCTACTTCCAGGCAAAAGCTCGCATTCTCGGCACCGAGAAACTGCCCTGGTGGAGCCTGTTTGCCCCAATTGGTGAAGTGGAGAAAGAATACACCTTCGATGAAGCCCGCGAGCTGATTTTGGAGCATTTTGGCAGCTTCTCGCCCGAACTGGCTGAGTTTGCCAGCGGGGCTTTTGAACACCATTGGATTGATGCCGAGCAGCGCCCCGGAAAGCGCGGCGGTGCCTTCTGCATGGGCGTGGACGCCGTGCGCGAAAGCCGCATCATGTCGAACTTCGACGGGTCATTTGATCAGGTGATGACGCTTGCGCATGAGCTTGGCCACGGCTTCCATAATTACTGTGCCTACCAGGCGCAAAAAACACCCATGCAGACCGCCACACCCATGACCCTGGCGGAAACCGCCTCGATTATGTGCGAGACCATCGTTTTCAACGCGATCCTCAAAACCGTTACCGATCCAATTGAGGAACGTTCAATTTTGGAAACGACCATATCCAGCGACGCCCAAACCGCCGTCGATATCTACTCCCGCTTCATTTTTGAGAAATCTGTCTTTGAAAAACGCAGCCAATCCAAACTTTCCGCGGATGAAATCAGCGAGCTGATGCTGGACGCGCAACGGCGAACGTATGGGGATGGGCTTGACCAAAACGTTTTGAACAAGTTTGCCTGGACCTGGAAGCCGCACTATTACAGCACCCAGCTTTCCTTCTACAACTACCCCTATGCTTTTGGCAGCTTGTTTGCCAAGGGTCTCTATAAGGTCTATCGCGAACGCGGCGAGGCATTTGTTCAGGACTACAAGAGCCTGCTTTCCACCACCGGAGAAGCCCAGGCAGCCGACCTCGCAGCCCGGTTTGGCATCGACATCCGCTCCAAAGCCTTTTGGGCTGGGTCGTTGGCACAAATCGGCGAACAGATAGAACGCTACATCGCGATCTGATCGATCGAATAAACCGAAGATGGAATAGCGCTTGTTAAAAATGCCCCGCAAACAACGCGCTATTCCTTTAATTTACCCTTGAATTCGCCAGTTCACAGGCAGTACCTTTTGAAAGATGTCATATGACAGAACAAGATACGCAAGCAAACGCTTCTCAATCCACTCAGCCAAACAGCCTGCCAAAAAATTGGCTGCGCAACTACCTGCCGATGGGAATCGGGCAGATTGTTTCGTTGGTGGGCAGCGCGTTGGTGCAGTTTTCGCTGGTGTGGTACGTCACCAAGCAAACCGGCTCAGCCACCGTGCTTGCTTCAGCCACCACGGCAGCATTGCTGCCCAATATCCTGCTTGGTCCGTTTGTGGGGGCTTTGGTGGACCGCTGGAACCGCAAGCTGGTAATGATCATCGCTGATCTTGTTGTGGCGCTGGCGACCGCCGTTTTGGCTGTGCTCTTCGCCACTGGCGCGATCCAAATCTGGCATATCATCGCGATATTGCTGGCCCGTTCCGCCGCTGGTGTGTTTCAGGGTCCCGCGCGTACTGCTGCCACCACGCTGATGGTGCCGCAGGAGCATCTGAGCCGACTGGGCGGGATCAATCAGGCTGTGGACGGCATGATCAACGTTTTTTCGCCAGCCCTCGGCGCGCTGTTGTTGGAGCTGCTGCCCATGCAGGGTGTTTTGGCGGTGGATATTATCACCGCAGCCATCGCTATAAGCCTGATGATCTTTTTCGTAAGGGTTCCACAGCCCACAACCAAACCGAAAACCGACAGAATCACGCCAAAGTCGCTCATGGTGGATGTGCGCGAGAGCGTGCGTTATATTATCACCTGGCCTGGTCTGTTCCTCATGATCCTGATGGCAAGCTTGCTAAACATGGCGTTGGCTCCCGGGGGCAACCTCTTGCCGCTGCACGTCACAACCTTTTTTGGGAAAGGCGCTCAGGAACTGGCGTGGCTGCAGGTGGCAATGGGGATTGGCGGCATCGTTGGCGGGCTGGTGTTGGGCGTTTGGGGCGGCTTTAAACGTAAGGTGTGGACGGTGTTGACGGGGATGATTGGGATTGGGGTAGGCATGCTGCTTTTCGGCCTGATTCCAGCTAACCGTTACGCGTATTCACTGGTCTGCCTGGTCGTTGTTGGAGGCATGGCATCCTTTGCCAATGGATCATTGGGCCCACTGCTTCAGACCAAAGTGCCATCGGAGGTGCAGGGACGAGTATTCACGCTGCTTTCCAGCCTATCGCTTGCAATGATGCCAATTGGCTTATTCCTTTCGGCACCTATCGCCGATCGGTTTGGCACTCGGGTGAGCTATATCGCAGGCGGGTCCCTTTGCCTGATCATTGGGCTGGTCGGGCTGATGGACAAACGCATCAACACCCTCGACCTGCAAAAAGAAGGTGGGCAGCTGATCGCCGACAGCTCCGCCTTCCCCGCCGCCACGGTAGAGGATTAACCAGCCTTTAGGTTGTCTCAGAGAGGGGTGGAGGTGAGGTAGGCGGCGAGTTCGCTGGTGCTCTCGAGTATTTCCTGTGTGCCTGAGTTAAGCAGTTCTGTCTCCAGACCAAAACCGCACAAAACAGAGATCGACTGAGCGCCGGCCGCTTGCGCCGCGCG
>JAYFQB010000225.1:0-2798 GCA_034927385.1 Anaerolineaceae bacterium
GTGGAAAGGAGCCATGCTTTGAATATCTGATGATGCAATCACCTGGAAGGAGTTATCTATCACACGTAGGGTGTCCGCCAGACCAAGCCAGGCTTTGCCTTCCTCGGTTTCAAAATAATCGGGTTGATCGGTTATGTCGACCAGTTCGCCAATAGTTTTGAGGGTTTCAGTTGGATTCTGGGTTAGTTGGGCGGGACTCACTGGGATCAGAGTCAACAGGCTGCTGGTTTGGGTGTAGGCAGCCAGCAAGTAAGTGCGTCCAACTTGCATTTGATCGCTTAAATCAACGCCCGAAGAGCTGAGTGTCCTGACTCTTAAGAACACCGTTCCGCTAACCCGCCTGCCATAGATGGTATTGTAGGTAAGCGCGGTCCATGTTCCGTCGTCCTGCGCGTTGAGCAGGCGCAAGGTGACGATGACATAATCTTTGACTGGCGAGTTGGTTTGCCAGATCTGGGGTTCCTCTCCGGCATAAGCCGAGAGGGTGCGTTCCTGATCGACCGCGAGAACGGCAGGGTGGCTGGTTAGGGCATAGAAATCGATGGAAGCCGTGTTACTCTGGAAGTTTTCATCCGCCCAGGCGCCATCGGGATTGTGCAGGTCGCCATATTTAGCCGCCACCACAGTGTTGAACTGCTCGTTGGCTTGGGCGAGCATCTGGTTGGCGGAATAGTACATGCTGCTCCCCAAGTTGACGAAGACAATCGCAGAGGTTAACAAAACCAGGAAAAGAAAAGACTTTCCAGGGGAGCGGATTATGCTGTTGAAACTGTGTTTAAAGATCATAGGTTGTTACCGCGAAAAGCAAGTATAACAGCCTTTTGTTGGTTCGATTTCCAATCACGCATTTGGTGCTCCTGATAACTGGTTTTTTCCGGAAAGGAAGAAGGGGACAGCTTTTGGTTTCGCCTACTGCTGCCTTTTCATGCAATCCCCCACCCCACTTACCGATATTGTTACCCTGGCTGTTATAATACCTTTAGAGAATAATATTCCTGAAAGGTATAACCATGGCTGCCAGACAAAAACCGACACCATTAACGCTGCCAAAGGAAGAGCTCGTGCCAGACCCTACCCTACCCTCCCCCGCCCAGGCTTACCTGAACGTTCTCAGCCCGGCTGGGAGGCGGACCCAGTTGACCGCACTCAACAATCTTGCTTTCATTTTCTCAGACGGGAAGACTTCTGACGCACTCACCTTCCCCTGGCACAAGCTCCGTTATGAAAACACCAGCAGCTTAAGTGCCCACATGGTGGATATTGGCTACGCGAAGGCAACGGTCAACAAGCACCTGGTTGCCCTGCGCCGCGTGTTGGAGGAAGCCTTCCGGCTCGGGCTTTACTCTGACTATAATGATTATTACCGCGCGGCTGGTGTGAGGTCTATGCGAGTGGAGTCACTCCCCCGCGGGCGATCGCTTGCCATGCAGGAACTGGAGCAGCTCATAGCCGCATGCCAGTCTGACAAAGCAAACCCAAATCTCGGATCAAGGGACACGGCAATTGTCAGCCTGATGTATGCCTGCGGTTTGCGCCGCCAGGAGACGGTGGATCTTAACCTGGCAGATGTGGACCTTGAGAACCAGAAAATTCGAATTCTTGGAAAAGGCAGCAAGGAACGGTTTGTTTACCTTCCTCAGGATTCCCTGCCTGCCATCGAAGCCTGGCTCCGGGTTCGGGGGCGCCAACTTGGTCCACTCTTCACCCGGGTGGGCAAGTCGGGCAAGGTCAGCCTCAAACGTTTATCCGCACAGGCGGTGTATTACATCCTAAAAACGCGCCAAAAAGAAGCTGGGGTTGCGTCCTTTAGCCCGCACGACCTGCGCCGAACCACAATTACCGATATGCTGGAAGCTGATATCGACGTGCTGACGGTTTCCGCCATCGCCGGACATGCCAGCGCCGACACCACACGCCGTTATGATAAACGCCCTGAAGACACAAAGCGGGCAGCAGCTGAAAAATTACATTCCCCATGGAAGTCGGTTAATGAGGAAAACGAGCCCCCAACCAACCCAATTAGCTGAGTTAGTCGAACAGTTTGCTGATTTCGTCACCGATTGTTCGGAAGGATTCTTTTACATCCTCGCCAAATTTTTTGATCTTCGGGTCATTCTTTCCGTCGCGGTAAGCATCGTGGAGAGCATCTCTTATCTGTTCGAGCCCTGATACGATCTCCTTTTTTGCCTTCTCCGTCCAATCGGGCTCGGGCTTCGGGTCCAGACCAGCGCGTTTTCTCTCAAGCTCCTCGCTAACCTCTTTGCGCAGCAGGTCATCGCAATCGCTCACGAGTGGGTCCGGATAGTCCTGGGAAACACAATCAGGACCATCGCTGCGCCTGGAGTCGAGGGGGTGAGGCAGCGGCTGAGATGGTTGGCTGCCGATTGATGAGCTATCCTTCTGATCTGGTCGATCTGTCATAACAAGTCTCCTTACGCGATCCATTCACATCTTGAAGAGCTCAGCCCCGCCCTGCTGGCTGCATCAGAACTGATTAATAAAGTAAGTCCAGCAAGCCGGAAGTGGTCAGGTTTGCGAAATAGTTGTTCACCTCTACGCCGGCTAACCTTTCGTGCAGAGCGGTGGGCTCATAGCGGCTGCCCGCCAGAAGCAATTCCAACTCGGAGACATCTCGCTGACCAAAGAAATCGCCGTAGATCTTGACCTGGTTTACTATTACGCCTCGAGTCACATCCAACCAGGCTTCCACTGTGCCACCGCCATAACGGATTTCGCGCTGGATCCCAAAAGCCGGGGATTTGCCAAAATTCCACTCCCAGGTCTGGTAGCGATCCCGC
>JAYFQB010000276.1:0-2960 GCA_034927385.1 Anaerolineaceae bacterium
TAACACAGAAAGTGAGAAACCATCATGAACGAAACCGACATGATCACAACCACCGGCTATACCGCCCTCCGGGATTTCAACCTTGCCGACGCCATGCGCGATGAACTAAACGGCATGGACATCACCTTCGACCGCGTCACCGTCCCAGCCGCCGGTGGCACTACCTTCGAGCTCCCCGGCGCGCTGCCCGGTGAAACCGATGCGGTGACAGAGTTTACCGGGGTGATCCTCTACCATCACCCGCTGTTCTCCTTCTACCGCGAACGCTTCACCGGCGGCAACAATGCGCCCGACTGCGGCAGCTACGACGGCGTGACCGGCGTCGGCAATCCCGGCGGCGACTGCGCGTCCTGCCCGCTCAACCAATTCGGCTCCGGCGAAAATGGCGGCAAAGCCTGCAAGAACAAGCGCCGCATCTACATCCTGCGCGAAGGCGAAGTCATCCCGCTACTGCTGACGCTCCCCACCGGCTCCATGAAGGAGTTCGCGGTGTACATCAAGCGGCTGCTCACCAAGGGGAAGAAGTCCCAAAGCGTGGTCACGCGCTTTTCCCTCAAGAAGGTCAACAACGCGGGCGGTATTGCATACTCTCAGGCGCAGTTTGCCGTGGCGCGGTTGCTGACTCAGGAAGAAATCCCCTGCATCGCCGCCATGGCGGAGCATGTGAAACAGCGTTCCACCCACGTGGGCTACGAAGCGGAGACTGCCACTGGCGAAATCATCGACCCTGAAACCGGCGAGGTCACCCAGCCGCTGCAATAAAGTCACTCCGGCGGAGGGTGGCAACGCCCTCCGCCCCATTTGGAAGGAGCATTCCATGGACAACATTCAAGTTTTTACCAATCGGCACTTCGGTCAGGTTCGCGTAGTGACACGCGATGGCGAACCCTGGTTTATCGCTTCAGATGTTTGCCGGGCACTGGAAGTTGGAAATAATAGGCAAGCCTTGTCCCGCCTGGACGAGGATGAAAAGGGTGTCATTTTAAATGACACCCTTGGCGGAAAGCAAAGCATGGCAGTCGTTAGCGAGCCTGGCCTGTACGCGCTGGTTCTGGGCAGCCGTAAACCCGAAGCGCAATCCTTCCGTCGCTGGATCACCCACGAGGTGCTGCCCGCGATCCGTCAGGAGGGTGCGTACATGACGCCCGAACGCCTGCACAAGGTGCTGGAGGATCCAGACACGCTCATCGCGCTGGCACAGCGGCTCAAGCTACTGCAGGAGAAAAACCGCGCGCTCGTCGATGCAAACGAGACGTTGCTTCCCAAAGCAGACTACTTCGACCGGTTGGTCGATCATGAGGTCAACCTGACGCTGCGCGAAACAGCCAAGGAACTGGGCGTAAAAGAACGCAGCTTCATCGATTATCTCATCGAGCACGGCTACCTGTACCGGGACAAGAAGCAGCACCTCATGCCCTACGCCGACCATGTGGATACGCTGTTCGCGGTGAAGGAGTGCGTCAATGAGCGTACTGGCTGGGGCGGCACGCAGACGCTGGTTACGCCGCAAGGACGCGACTGTTTCCGCAGGCAGCTTTGCTGAACAATACGGCGGAGGGTGGCAACGCCCTCCGCCTCGCGAAAGGAGACCTTTCATGGGCTACCAATGCGTCACGGATTTATCTGAAATTCAGGATTACCTGCAGGGCGCCACGCTGGTCACGTTCGACTTTGAGACCGCGCCGCTGCTGCAGTACCGCTCCGACCCCAAAGCATCGCTTGACCCACACCGCGCCTGTATCGTGGGCATCAGCCTGTCTGTCGAGGCTGGAAGTGCCATCTACATCCCTTTACAGCATTTTGACGCTGGCAACGCTGACCCGAAAATCATCATCCCTTACCTGCGCGATGCGCTGTGGATGAGTCCCAGCATCACCAAGGTGGCGCACAACCTGGCCTTCGAAGCGCAATTTCTATACGCACTGGGCATCGTTCTACAGCCGCCATGCTACGACACCATCGCCGCCGCGCAACTGACGCTCAAGAGCGACTATGAGTTTCGGGGGCTTGGTGACTCCGGTTTGAAAACCCTTGTGCCAAAGCTGCTGGGGGTTGATCTTCCCTCCTTCGAGGAGGTGACGGGCGGCAGGTTTTTCGACAAGCTGTCCCCTGATGACCCGGAAACCATCCGTTACGCATGCGCAGACAGCGACTACGCCTTGCAGCTGTACCACCGCTTCAACGCTTGGTTTGATGCCTTCCTGCCACAGCACCGTACCCTTGTCGAGCAGGTGGAAAGCCCCACGGCCATCTTCTGCGGCCTCATGAAGTACAACGGGCTGCTGATGGATCGCTCCAAAATGATCATCAAACAGCTTGATTGCCTGGATCGGCTCGTAGAACTGCGGGAACAGATCCGCAACCTGATCGGCGACGTGGATATCGGGGCTAACGCCGGAACGAAGGCGTTCAAAAACTATCTGTTTAAAGACCTGGGCCTTCCGATCCTGAAAACAACGGAGAGAAATGCCGAGGCTGCGGATGACCAGGTCATGGTGATGCTGGCGCAATGGTGCGCCGACCACCGGACGGAGCTGGTGCCCCTGTTTGAACTGGTGCAGGAATACCGCAAGTGGTCAAAGCTGAAGAATACCTATATCGACGGCTACCTCAAGCACATCAGCGATGCAACCGGCCGCATCCACCCCGACTTGCTACCATTGGCCACCGCGACGGGACGCTTTGCCGCGCGTAATCCCAACATGCAAAATTGCCCCCGCAAGACCAACGATCCCGTCGGCATTCGCTCTTTCATCGTAGCGCCGGAAGGCCAGGTGTTGGTATCCTGCGACTTTTCGCAGATCGAATTGCGCGTCGGCGCTTTCTACTGCAAGGATCCCAGGATGCTCGAAACCTACCGGACCAACGGTGATATTCACGCGCAGACCACCAGCGTCATTTTTTCCATTCCGTATGCGCAGGCGGTGAATAAAAATGCGCTGGACTACAAAGAGCGTCGT
>JAYFQB010000242.1:0-3120 GCA_034927385.1 Anaerolineaceae bacterium
AGTTAAGACAGCCCTTCCTGCATCAGGCTGATGCCGGGGCTGGAACTGGAGGTCATGGTGCGCAAGCCGGTGCAGGCGGCGCCATAGACCATGTTTATCGCGCCGAGTTCGCTTTCAGCCTGCACAAAAGCCCGACCCAGCTCGGGCATACGCGCGCTTAAATGCTCAAGCAGCTCGGTTTGGGGGGTGATTGGGTAGCCGAAGTAGGAAACCAGTCCTGCCCTTAGGGCGGCTTCGGCGATAGCGATGTTGCCTTTGATTAGCTCGAGTGCCATTACGAACCTTCCTCTTCTTTTTGAGCCGTTGGGCGAACGCCTCGATAGACCGTTATTGCGGCATCGGGGCAGACCACGGCACAGGTGGCACAGGCAGTGCAGTTTTCGGGGTTAATCATAAAAGCTGGGTGATATCCCCTGGCGGTGAGGCGGCTGCGGTCGATCGCGAGGGTTTGCGTGGGGCAATCGGTTACGCAGGTTTCACAAGACTTACAATACAGTTCATTAATTTCTACCCATCCCTTGGGTGGCATGCACGTCCTCCTGATAAGTAATTGGTTCTGCCAGATTGGGTGAGAATGGCAGATTGTCTTCCTTAGTATATCGCAAAAGGGGAAGTGGGTAGGAGATTGGTGGAATGGCGGCGGAGGAGCCTTGCGTTTCGCGAGGAGCAGGACGCGGAAACACTGGGCAACGCGAGGGTTAGCCTTGGGGGAGTATTTCACCGCGTGGGGTTGATGCAGGCGGCAAACAGCTGGCAAGGTACTTGCAACGTGTGGGTTAAGGATTAACTAAAACATAAGGTGGACTTATGAGTAACCAAACGTATACGCCGGATAGCGAACCCTCGCCGCGCAAAAGCCACGCGACCAAGCTGTGGTTCCCGATCATCCTGTTGGCTACGGTGGCAGTGTATCTGATTATCAGCGATAATTCACTGACCTCCCCGAAAGACATCATCGTCCCAACCCCTCCACTCGAGCAGCAAACACCGCTTGAAACCCTGCTCTATACCCAATTGCCTCAGTTGGTACTTGACGCCGGGGAAGACAACTGGACACTGGATGACGTGCATTTTAATGAGAACAAGACACAGGCGCTGCTTTGGATGGCTGAACACGACCCCGAGACCGGCGAGACACTCGCCCGCGAGCCAGAGATTATCCTTGCGGTTTGGCACGAGGATGCAAATAAATGGAGCCTGCACATCACCTCCGACCTGGAGTTTAACAGCTTTTTCATGACAACGGACTTTAAGGATGATGAAATTGCGGAGCGTTTTCGTTCGGGTTCGGACCCAAAACCGGGACCTGGGACGGTTTATGGAGGCTATTTTCTGCCCTGGAAGGGTGGGCTGACGAAACGCCTAACATGGTCTGTGGCACATTCTTCGTGCACACCTAAGTCTTATTGCAAATACGCGTTTGATTTCGCGGATGGAACTATGTTTGAGATTATGGCAGCCAAAGGCGGGTATGTGTATCATTGGCGCGACACCTGCAGCAACGGCGACTCGGGCTGCACGAACAGCATCACGCTGGAAGACCGCACCACAACCCCCTGGACATACCAAATTTATCTGCACCTTGCAAAAAACAGCATCCCGCAAAGCCTGAAAACCAAGGGGGTGTATGTGACGCAAGGGACAAAGCTGGCAAAAGCGGATGATACCGGGCTGAGCACCGGGCATCACCTGCATTTTATGGTGGTTGAAGCCGAAACACTCGACAAGTGTAAGAATTACTGTTTTGGCAAAGCGGTGGATATCACCTTCAGAGATGTGGAGATTAATTGGGATGCCGCCACCCAAGGCGGACGCCCGCGCCTGTTGGCAGAGGCTTCATGGTACGGCGGCACAGGCAGGACTAATTACGCAAGCGGGAACGGATTGATCTCGCAGCCTTGGATTCAGATCTTTCCGTTTATCGCCCGCTGATAATGAGCCCATCCCTTTTTTCGTTTATACTTTAGCAGTAAAAACGAGAGGGTTCAGCCTTTTGGGCAGGGCTGTCTCGATCAAGAAAAATCAAAGGAACTGGTGGCAGAGCAACAAACAAAATGGATGCCAATGTATTGAGTGATCGCGAAATTGAGGTCCTGCGGCTGGTAGGGCAGGGGAAAAGCAATAAAGAGATTGCAATGGATCTCGATATCAGCGTCAATACTGTAAAAGTGCACATTGGAAGAATTTTCCAAAAAATCGACGTAACCTCGCGGACGGAAGCGACCTTATACGCAATTGAGCATGGGATCATCAAGTCTCCCGCCAATCAAAATGAGGAAGCGGAGCAGGAAACTCCGGCCGTTGAAGCTCAGAAAGCAAAACAAACCTTGAGCGAAGCCCTCCTCAGCCGGCGCTGGCTGCTGATTGTCGTGGGTGTAGTGATTTTGGCAGGGCTTTACGCGGTAATCGCGAAACCAGCTTTTTTGATGAGAGGAAACCGCCCGACCGAGATTCCTCTGCAAGCATGGGTGGCAATGGCTCCGCTGAAAGAACCCCGCAGCAGCATGGCTGTGGCTGCCTTTGAAGGGAAAATTATTGTCATTGGAGGAAAATCGAGCCAGGGGGTGCTTTCGTCTGTTGAAATATACGACCCCGCTTCCAACTCGTGGTCTACGCTGAAAGAAAAGCCAACCGCTGTTTATGATGCTTCGGCTGCAGTAATAGGCGAAAAAATATATGTTCCCGGGGGCATAAAAGCAGACGGCTCGGTTACGAAGGTAGTTGAGGTGTTTAATCCCCGAAAAAACGAATGGGAGTTCTCAGCAGAGCTGCCCACAGCTGTCAGCGGGTATGGGATGGCAGTGTATGAGGGTCAACTTTTCCTTTTTGGTGGATGGGATTCTGAGCAGCCTCTCAATGCGGTTTGGCGTTACGACCCAAACCTAAACGCCTGGCATAAGGCAAGCCCCATGCCTACCGCCCGGTTCCATACAGCAGTCATCGCTGATGGTGGCAGAATTTATGTGATGGGTGGTTCGGACGGGACTGGCAACCTCAACACAAATGAGAGTTACAGCCCCTATGTCGAACTTGAAAAAGAAAACCCGTGGAGTGATGAACAGGATTTGCCCGAAAAGCTTTCCGGCTATTCTGCCATCAAACTGTACGACAAAATTGCGC